>NZ_LZLL01000442.1:0-1103 GCF_001669335.1 Mycobacterium sp. 1245852.3
CGAAGATCTCCTGCACGGTGATCGAGTCGATCCGGGTGGTCAGGCTGGCCGCGGAGTGCACCAGCGTATCGCCGGAGAAGCCCGGATCGATGCCGTTAACGTAAAGCGAGGCGTTGCCGGCCGCGCAGGCACGCTCCAGGGGCTCGCGCAACCAGTCGTCGGCGTGGCGCGGGG
This sequence comes from Mycobacterium sp. 1245852.3, assembly GCF_001669335.1. Lineage (NCBI taxonomy): Bacteria > Bacillati > Actinomycetota > Actinomycetes > Mycobacteriales > Mycobacteriaceae > Mycobacterium > Mycobacterium sp. 1245852.3. The sequence goes on from NZ_LZLL01000442.1 coordinate 175, forward strand.
TGACCAGCCAGACCATCGACGTACCGACGACGTTGGTGCCGGCCGCCAGGAACTTGGCCATCTGTTCGATGGCTTCCATCGGCCGCGTCTCCCCTTGGGATGTGTAAACGACGCAGTCGGCGCCGAGGGCGACCAGGGCGTCGATGTCGTCCGTGGCGATGACGCCGGTCGGTTCGTCCAGTCCGCACAGCTGCGCCGCATCCTGGCCGACCTTCTGGCTGCTGGCGGCGTGCACGCCGACCAGCTCGAGATCGGGTCTGCCGATGATGGCTCGCAACGAATGCCGACCCACGTTGCCGGTGGAGAATTGAATGACCCTGCGCATGGCTACCCTCGTCCTTCCGGCGGTGGGTGATGACCCATCATGACGCGTTCAATCGCCGCACAGGTCAGTAATCGGGTATCGGCAGTGGCGAATTGTTCGAGTCGATGCCGCCGTCGACGTGGAACGTCGCGTTGGTCGCATAGCAGTCGCGGGTGGCCAGGTACACCGCGAGCCGCCCGAGATCCTCGACGTCGCCCAGCCGATGCAGCGGCGTGGCCTCCTGCATCTTTTCCAGTGAGCCGGGCATCAGATCCAGGCTGCCCTTCAGGCCGTCGGTGGCGAAGGACCCCAGGGCGATGGCGTTGACGCGAATCTTCGGGGCGAGTTCCTGTGCCATGGCGCGGGTGAGCGCTTCCAGGCCACCCTTGGCAACGCAATAGGCGGTCAGCGCCCGGATGCCGAAACGTGCCGAGCCCGACGAGATGTTGATGATGGAACCGTGTCCGGCGCTGAGCATGTGGGGCGCCACCAGCTGACTCATGATGAAGGCCGACGTCACACACCAGTCGAAGGTGTGCCGGAAGTCTTCGTCGGTGATATCGAGGAATCGCGCGTAGGTCGACCCGCCGACATTGTTGACCAGAATGTCGATGCGACCGAGGCG
>NZ_LZLL01000443.1:0-3332 GCF_001669335.1 Mycobacterium sp. 1245852.3
TCAGCCGCCAACAGAACCAGTCGAACGCCGTCATGGCCGAGCGGGCCAACGGCGGCGGCAGGATGGCGACGACCTGGCCGTTGGGCCGCATGGGCACGTGATGCAGCGTGGCCAGCGGAAGGTCGTAATACTCCGCGACGTTGGCGGCCGGCTCCTGGTAACTCTGCCCGGCGAACACCAGGTCGGCGCCGTCGGCCAGCGACATCAGCGTCGTGTTCATCTGCGCCCAGCACTGGTCGCTGAGATCCCACATCTCGCGCCACATGCCGCGCATCTCCCGGATCTTCCAGAAGCCGCGGAAAAACGCTGTCCAGAAGTCGCGGTACACGTCGAGCCAGGCCTGCGATTCCAGTCCGTACGGCACGGCCGTCAACCCGGCGGCCTCGGTGAAGCTGACCGAGTCGGGCGGGACGGCCATGACCATGTCATGCCCCCGGCGTTGGAGTTCGCGCGCGACAACCAGGGAAGGCTCGATGTCACCGCGCGTTCCATAGCTGGCCAGCACACATTTCATCGCGAATCCACGCCCTTCGGTTGCGCCATCAATCGTCGTGAAGCACCGACATCACTGTAAATATCGGCGAATCTCCACGGCACCGGTTTGCGTGACCACACCGGGACGAACTACGCGCGGGTGGGCCTCAAGGCTTGCGCCACAGCACGCCGGTGCCGTCGATCTCCTCGATCTCTGCGGTCACGCCATGGTGCGTACGGTAGTCCGTCACCGCCTGACGGCACGCATCGATGGCGTGGTAGTCGTCGATGATGCAAAAGCCGCCGGGCGACAGCCGCGGATAGAGCGCATCGAGCGCCTGAATCGTCGATTCGTATAAATCGCCATCGAGCCGCAACACCGATATGCGCTCGATCGGGGCGTCCTGCAAAGTGTCCTTGAACCAACCCGGCAGGAAACGCACCTGTTCATCGAGCAACCCATAGCGCTCGAAATTCGCCTTCACCTGCGCCTGCGGAATCGCCAGCACCCCAGCGGCGCGATGCAAATTGATGCCCTTGTCCGCCTCGTAGTGCTCCGTATCCGGCGGCGGCACCCCTTCGAACGAATCGCACAGCCACACGCGGCGCTTCCGATCGCCGTAGGCCGACAGCACGGCGCGCATCAAGATCGACGCCCCACCCCGCCACACACCGCACTCGACGAGATCGCCGGGAACGTCCTCTTTCAGGACCGTTTCAACGCAGCGCTGCAAACTGGTCAGGCGCTGCATCCCGATCATCGTCAGGGCATCCGCCGGCCAGTCCAGGCCTAACTTCCGGGCCTTCTCATTGAACGGGCGCTTGCGCACGAGCATGAAGTTCCGGGTACTGAAAAGTGCGCGACCTAGGCGATGCCAGCCGACCGGCACCAATTCGTCGCTGCCGTACCGGGTCAGGTTACGTCGCAGCAGGTCAAGGTATGCGGATCGGGTGTCGAGGAAAGGAGATCGCATGTCACGATCGGCCACGGTCAAAGCTGCCCCTTTAGTTCAGATGAAGTACTGGCGGTGATGACCTCGGCAACGTCGAGGCCGTCAATGCGTTGCGCATTTCCAACTAGCTCGCCTCACCGGCCTCCGTGACCTACCCCGCTCCTACCGGCCGTGCCGTCGCTGCCCTACCGAGTAGTAGCAACCATCATAGGGGCAAATTTGCGCTGCCTCGGTTGCCGGGTTTGCTGGGGTGGTTAACTGGGGCCACGGCCCTCAGCGGCGCCCTGCCTGGTCCATGACCGGACGGCCGGATTCGTTCGACGCGGCGGGGGCGTCGGATTGCCCCCCGATCCATGCGAGCAGGGCGGACAGGCCCTCATCGAGCGTGGACTTCGGCTGCCAGCCGAGCTCGACCCGCGCCGGCTCGATGTCGCAGCTCGCCGCGCGCACGTCGCCGTCGCGGAATTTTCCGACGACGACCGGTTCCGGGGCGTCGCACATGGCGGCGATCTTGTTGGCCAGCTCGTGGATGGTGGTGGCGTCGCCTGATCCGATGTCGACGCAGCGCTGCCGTGTCGCCGGCCGCCGCACCGCCGCGAACAACGCGTCGACGACGGCGTCGATGTAGACGAAGTCACGCACGATCCGGCCGTCTTCGTAGACCTCCAGCGCTTGCCCCTGACGCGCCAACCGCGCGAACAGCGCGACGATCCCCGTGTACGAGTTGGTCAGCGACTGACCGGGACCATAGACGTTTTGCAGGCGCAGCACGCTGAGGTTGGTGTCATGCGCAGCCGTCCAGGCGGCCAGCAGATGCTCCTGGGCGAGCTTGGTCGCCGCATAGACGTTGGTGGGCCGGGGCTCGGTTCGGTCGGCGCGGCTCGGCAGCGGCACCGCCGGTTCACCGGCCGGTCCTTGCGGATCCCAGACCCCCGCCACCAGCTGTGCGTGGCTGCGTGGCTTCGGATAGAAGATATGCGCGCCGGACTGCCATGCGCCCTCGCCGTAGACCGCCCGGGATGACGCCAGGACCAGTTGCTCGGGCACGATGCCTGAGCGGCTCAAGGCGTCGAGAAGTTGAGTGGTGCCAACGACATTCACCGAGCCGTGCCGTGTCGCCTCGGAGAGCGATTGCGCGGTACCGGTCTCGGCCGCCAGGTGGACGATCTGAGCGGGGCGGAACAATCGCAACACGGCGTCCCAATCGGGCGCGTGGGTGACGTCACCGGTGAACAACCGCACGGTGGGCGGCAACTCGATCGGGCGGCCACCGCCGTGCACCTGCGGATGCAAGACGTCCATCACCGCGACGTCGTATCCGGCCTCGACGAGACGGTGTGAGAGCGCCGACCCGATGAATCCTGCCCCACCACTGATGAGCACGGAGGCTGACAAGAATCGACGCCTTTCTTTCGTGTGCAGAAGAAATCGCCGGCACCCAGCGGCGCGCGGTCCGGTCGATCATATCGGGCGCTTCGCGCGCCATCAGAGGATTCTGCGAAGCGCACGGGCACATCGAATGCGCACAAGGGTGCGCGAGCGGCCCCGCGGCGCAGAACGCTAGGCCCAAGTCCCCTTGTGCCGATGCGCCATCGCCATGACCTCCATCACCGGCCGCGCGATGACTGGCCGGAAGATGCGGAAAAGCATGCTGTGCGATAGGCCGTGAAAGTCCTCGAACGCCTTGCGGAAGTCGCGCTCGCCTTGCCGGTAGGACGCGAAAACGCGGTCCAACGTGGAGAAGTCGACGGAATCGTCCTGGGCGGCGTCATGTAACGCCTCGTACACAAGGGATATCCAATCCGCGCCGAACAGGTCCGTCACCGGCCCGCGGTGCCGCTGGCGATGCAGACCGGGGGTGATGAACTGTTCGATCGCGTCCTCGTCCTGGGTGTGCAATTCGAC
>NZ_LZLL01000444.1:0-558 GCF_001669335.1 Mycobacterium sp. 1245852.3
CCGTCACCGCTGGTCGGGGCGGTGGGCGCGGGCTCGGGGTTGTAGTCGACCAGAAACTCGTGCCAGCTCGGATCGACGGACGAGGGGTCGTCGCGGAACTTGCGGTACATCTCCTCGACCAGCCATTCGTTTTGCCCGAACGGTGAACTTATGTTGCTCACGACCGCAGTTCGCCTCAATCCTTCTTTTTCGCAGGCGCATTCCCGCGGCGCCTGCAACCTTGTCGGCCCCGGATGGCCGAACACTCATACCCATGGCGGTACCCATTGTTCCGCCCTATAAAGGCTAACCTTTCGCCGCCGATCCGCCAGGCTGACCGGGGCACCGGGTGGGGGCTAGCCCGGCCGCGCTTGCGATCGCACGGCCGCGCTTGCGATCACGGCTAGCCGGCTTCGTGGACCGGGGGGACCAGATGCAGCGCGCGGGGCCAGCGCGCGGGCGGTGTGCCGAAAGCCCGGCCGGCGTTGCGGATCATCTTCTTGCCGGCGAGGTAGTTGCCGATGGCGCCCACCACGACCCCGACCCCGACCGGCAGCAGTTTGCCGAACAGCAGGGCGC
>NZ_LZLL01000445.1:0-11828 GCF_001669335.1 Mycobacterium sp. 1245852.3
GGGGGCACGTGCCCCGGGCCGCCGGTGCTGATCCGTTCGGTTGGCCGCTCGGTGGGGGGCTGGCCGAAGGGCCCCTGGTTGGAGGGACGGGCCCACTTCGACGGGTCCGGGTTCGGTGGTCCTTGTGGGTTCGTCACCCGACCGATTCTGCCCTATCAACCTGAGCAAAGTCCGAGCGGTTGTGCAGGACCGCGATGCTCTTGCGGGCCTCGGCGACCCGGTCGACGTCGATGTCGGCCACCACCAGCTGCGGTTGTGAGCCGGCCGAGGCGACGACGTCACCGAAGGGGGAGACCACCAGGCTGCCGCCGACGCCGGTCGGTGCCCCCGAACCGGATCCGTGGGCGTCACCGGGATCGGCCTGGCCGGCCGCCGCGACGTAGCTCATCGAATCGAGCGCGCGGGCGCGGGCCAGCAGCGTCCATTGGTCGAGTTTGCCGGGACCCGCGCCCCAGGACGCGCCGACGGCGATCACCTGGGCGCCGCGGCGGGCCAGTTCGGTGTACAGCGCCGGAAACCGAATGTCGTAGCAGACGGTCAGCCCGACGTGGATGCCGTCGACCGTGATCACCACCGGGTCGTGTCCCGGCGCGACCGTGCGCGATTCGGTGAAACCGAAGGCGTCGTAGAGGTGGATCTTGTCGTAGTGGGTGTCCGGCCGGCCGGGGTCGTCGGCGCCGGCCGCGAGGAGCGTGTTCTTCACCCGCCCATCGCCGGACGGGGTGAACATGCCGGCGACGACGGCGATGCCGGTGTCGGCCGCGATGCGCCGCACCCCGTCGGCCCAGGGCCCGTCGACCGGCTCGGCGACCGGCCCCAGCGGCACTCCGAACCGGCACATGGTCGCCTCGGGGAACACCACCAGCTTCGCGCCCGCGTCGGCGGCCCGGCGGCTGTATTCGTCCACCAGCTGCAGGTTTGCTGCCGGGTCGGTGCCGCTGAGGATCTGCGCCAAGGCGATTCGCATGAGCGCCAGCTTAGGCCCGGCGACGATGCGCGCCGCTACGGCGGCGGGCGGAGGAGCTGGGCAATGCAGCTTGGGCCCGGCGACGACGCGCGCCGCTACGGCGGCGGGCGGAGGAGCTGGGCAATGCAACTTAGGCGTGGTCGGGACCGAAGGCTCAGGCCGTTTTGGCGATCCACTCCGTGGTGAAGCGCTGCTCGGCGGCGACCAGTTCGGCCAGCCGGGTGCCGATGATGTTCTCCAACTTGCCGCCGATGATCGGCACGCGCACCTGGACGGTGGCGCGGAACGTCAGCCGGGCACCGCCGGTCTCTTCGATGGGCTCCAGGACGGCGGTGCCGGCGAGGTTCACCGGCGCATCCACGATCGATCCCACCACCGACCCCGTCGCCGCCCCGCCGGTGACCGGCCCCCACGTCTCCTCGCGCCGGATGCGCAGGTCACCGCTGTGCAACTGGGTGACCATGCCCGGCAGCTTGTCGCTGCGGATCACCTGCAGCGTGACGACCTCGACGGTGTCCTCGTCCCCGGACTCCCCGCCGACCCGCATCGACTCCAGCGTGGCGAGGTCGACACCGGACCCGGCCAGCCTGGCCCGCCAGTACTCCTCGTCGGTGAAGGCGCGATGAACCTCGTCAACACTGCCGTCGTAATCGGCCGACAAGTCGAATGAACGCGGCATAGCAGGTCAGGCTACCGTTACGGGCCATGAAATCCAGCGGTGCCGGTGCGGAGTCCGCCGGCGCGGCGGTGGCCGACGCGGTGCCACTGGCGCCACTGACCACCCTGCGGGTCGGACCGACCGCGCGCCGCCTGATCACCTGCACCACCAGCGAGCAGGTGGTCGCCACGTTGCGGCAGCTGGACGCCGAAACCGCTGGCGGGCAACGCGACCCGGTGCTGGTCTTCGCCGGCGGCTCCAACCTGGTGATCTCCGACGGCCTGACCGACCTGACCGCGGTGCGGCTGGCCAATGACGGCATCACCGTCGAGGGCAACCTGGTCCGTGCGCAGGCGGGCGCGGTGTGGGACGACGTCGTGCTCACCGCGATCGAGCACGGCCTCGGCGGGCTGGAATGCCTGTCCGGCATCCCCGGCTCGGCCGGGGCCACCCCGGTTCAGAACGTCGGGGCCTACGGCGCCGAGGTCTCCGACACCATCACCCGCGTCCGGGTGCTCGATCGCGCGAGCGGGCAGGTGCGTTGGGTGCCGGGTGACGAGCTGGGCTTCGGCTACCGCACCAGTGTGTTCAAACGCGCCGGCAGTGGACTCGAAATGCCTTCCGTCGTACTGGAAGTGGAGTTCGCGCTGGACGCGTCCGGGCGCAGCGCGCCGCTGCGCTACGGCGAGCTGGCCGCCGAGTTGAACGTGGCCGGCGGCGAGCGCGCCGACCCGCGGGCCGTCCGCGACGCGGTGCTGTCGCTGCGGGCACGCAAGGGCATGGTGCTCGACGCGGCCGACCACGACACCTGGAGCGTGGGCTCCTTCTTCACCAACCCGGTGATCGCCCCGGACGCCTACGAGCGGTTGGCCGCCGCCGTCGACGGGCCGGTGCCGAACTACCCCGCGCCCGACGGCGTCAAGCTGGCCGCCGGCTGGCTGGTGGAGCGGGCCGGATTCGGCAAGGGCTACCCGGATCCGGGCCCGGACGGCCTCGAAAAGCCCTGCCGGCTATCCACCAAGCACGCGCTGGCGCTGACCAACCGCGGCGGCGCCAGCTCACAGGACGTGATAGAGCTGGCTAGAACGATCCGCGACGGCGTCCAGGCTGTGTTTGGCATCACATTGGTCCCCGAGCCCGTCTTGCTCGGCTGCAGGCTGTAGCCGCAAATTTGGCCGACGCGTGCCCGGGCCCGTTTTGTCGTGGCCGGGCTGGCCGATTTTCCCCGGTATCTTTGATTTTCGTGACCCCGTCCAGCGCCCCGCGGCCGTTCAACCGGCGTGCGGCTTTGGCGACCCTGGGACTGGGTGTGTTCGCCCCCAGCGTGTTGGCCGCCTGCGGCGGCACGACGGCCAAACGGGCCGAGAAGAAGGAACAGCCGGCACCGCAGCTCAAGTATCAGCCCGCCAACGCGACCGAGAACGTGGTGCCGATCGCACCGGTCAGCGTCGAGGTGAGCGACGGCTGGTTCCAGCACGTCGCGTTGTCCAATTCGTCGGGCAAGGCCGTCGCGGGCGCCTTCAATCAAGACCGCACCGTCTACACGACCTCCGAGCCGCTCGGCTACGACCAGACGTACACGTGGAGCGGCTCGGCCGTCGGGCACGACGGCAAGGCGATCCCGGTGGCCGGCAAGTTCACCACGGTGTCTCCCACCAAGAAGATCGGGGGCGCCTTCCAGCTCGCCGACGGCCAGACCGTGGGCGTCGCGGCGCCGATCATCATCCAGTTCGACGCGCCGATCACCGATAAGGCCGCCGTCGAAAAGGCGCTCACCGTCACCACGAACCCGCCCGTCGAGGGCAGCTGGGCCTGGCTGCCCGACGAGGCCGCCGGTGCGCGCGCGCACTGGCGGACCCGCGAGTACTACCCCGCGGGCACCACGGTCAACGTCGAGGCCAAGCTGTACGGTCTGCCGTTCGGCGACAGCGCCTACGGCGCCGAGGACATCTCGCTGAACATCCAGATCGGCCGGCGGCAGGTGGTCAAGGCCGAGGTTTCCTCGCACCGTATCCAGGTGATCCGCGACGAGGGCGTCATCATGGACTTCCCGTGCAGCTACGGCGAAGCCGACAAGGCGCGCAACGTCACCCGCAACGGCATCCACGTGGTCAGCGAGAAGTACGCCGACTTCTACATGTCCAACCCGGCGGCCGGCTATAGCCACGTGCACGAGCGCTGGGCGGTCCGGATTTCCAACAATGGCGAGTTCATCCACGCCAACCCGGCCAGCGCCGGCGCGCAGGGCAACACCAACGTCACCAACGGCTGCATCAACCTTTCGACGGGTGACGCCGAGCAATACTTCCAGTCGGCGATGTATGGCGACCCGGTCGAAGTCACCGGCAGCACGATCCAGCTGTCCTACTCCGACGGCGACATCTGGGACTGGGCCGTGGACTGGGACACCTGGGTGGCCATGTCGGCGCTGCCGCCGCCGACCGCGCGCCCGCCGTCAACCCAGATCCCGGTCACCGCGCCGGTCACGCCGTCCAACGCGCCGACCCTGTCCGGCACTCCGACCACGTCGACGTCACCGGCCGGCACCGCTACCCCTGGCGGTTAAAACGGGAGGTCGTCGCCTGATCGCGCGGCTTCATCACGATCAGGTCCAGATCGACGTGCGACGGCCGCGAGGCGACGAATCCGATCACCTCGGCCACATCCTCGGCCACCAGCGGGGTGATGCCGGTGTAGACGGCCTCCGCGCGTTGTTGGTCGCCGTCGAAGCGCACCAACGAGAATTCCGTCTCGACCGCGCCGGGCGCGATCTCGGTCAGCCGCACCGGCTTGCCCAATAGCTCGCCGCGCAGCGTGCGGTGCAGCGCTCCCTGGCCGTGTTTGGCCGCAGTGTAGCCGGCGCCGCCGTCGTAAACCTCAAGTGCCGCAACGGAAGTGACGGTGATGATCAGCCCGTCGCCGGAGTCGATCAGCTTGGGCAACAGCGCGCGGGTGACCCGCAGCGTGCCGATGACGTTGGTCTCCCACATCCATCGCCAGTGCTCGAGGTCGGCGTCGGCGACCGGCGCCAGGCCCCGGGCGCCGCCGGCGTTGTTGACCAGAACGTCGACCCGGTCCACTTTGCTCGCCAATGTTTCAACCGCCGCCTCGTCTGTGACATCGGCCACAATCGCGGTACCGCCGATTTCACTGGCCAGGGCCTGAATCCGGTCGGATCGACGCGCCACCGCGACGACATGAAAGCCCTGCGCAGCCAGGATTCGGGCGGTTGCTGCACCGATCCCCGAGCTGGCCCCGGTGATTACTGCGACTCGTTCATTCCTGCCAGTTTTAACCATCGAAACAACCTTAATGAACGTGCTAGATTTTGCGTGTGCTCCTTAGCGCCCTGTCCAACACCACGACCACCGCGTGTCTTTGCGCGGCGGGTGCGTGTTGTTGCTGCGCACTTTGCCGCTCCTGACCCAGCCAGGTGTGGCCAAGACGGCCAGCAAAATTCGGACAAATAAGGACGCTCGTGCGCACGAATACCCTCACCCATACCCATCATTCGCCCAGCCGTGCCGTCGGGCACCTGCCGGGCCAAAAGGGCCACCGCTCGGTGCGCCGGCAGATCGTGCCGCCGGCGCTGAACATCCCCGACTCGGCGGCGGCCTCCGTCTTCCGGGCCGTCCGGCTGCGCGGCCCCGTCGGCCGCGACGTCATCGCCGGCGTCACCTCGCTGAGCATCGCCACGGTCAACCGTCAGGTCATCGCGCTCCTGGAAGCCGGCCTGCTCCGGGAACGCGCCGACCTCGCCGTCTCCGGCGCCATCGGCCGCCCGCGTGTGCCGGTGGAGGTCAACCACGAACCCTTCGTGACGCTGGGCATCCACATCGGTGCCCGGACCACCAGCATCGTGGCCACCGACCTGTTCGGCCGCACGCTCGACACCGTCGAAACCCCGACCCCGCGTAACCCGGCCGGGCCCGCGCTGGCGACGCTAGCCGACAGCGCCCGCCGCTACCTGCGGCGCTGGCATCGCCGCCGGCCGCTGTGGGTGGGGGTCGCCATCGGTGGCACCGTCGACGGCGCCACCGGCCAGGTGGACCACCCGCGGCTGGGCTGGCGGCAGGCGCCGGTGGGGCAGGTGCTCGCCGACGCCCTGGGCCTGCCGGTATCGGTGGCCTCGCACGTCGACGCGATGGCCGGTGCCGAGCTGCTCCTGGGCATGCGGCGCTTCCTGCCGAGCTCGCCCACCAGCCTGTACGTCTACGCCCGCGAGACCGTTGGCTACGCGCTGGTGATCGGCGGGCGGGTGCACGTGCCGGCCAGCGGACCGGGCACCATCGCGACCTTGCCGGCGCAGTCCGAATTGCTCGGCGGCACCGGCCAGCTGGAGTCCACCGTCAGCGACGAGGCCGTGGTGGCCATCGCCCGCCAGCAGCGCATCCTGCCGTTCGCCCCGACCAACCGCGCCAGCGGCTCCGCCGCCGGCATCTCGGATCTGTTGCGGGTGGCCCGAGCCGGCAACCAGCAGGCCAAGGACCTGCTCGCCGAGCGGGGCCGCGTGCTCGGCGAGGCGGTGGCGTTGCTGCGCGACATGCTCAACCCCGACGAACTGGTGGTCGGCGGCCAGGCCTTCACCGAGTACCCGGAGGCAATGGAGCAGGTCGAGGCGGCGTTCCTGGAACGCTCCGTGCTCGGACCCCGCGACATCCGACTCACCGCCTTCGGCAACCGGGTGCAGGAGGCCGGCGCGGGGACCGTCTCGCTGTCGGGGCTCTACGCCGACCCGCTGGGGGCGATGCGGCGCGCCGGGGCGCTCGATGCCCGGCTGCACGACGTGACTCGCGACGAGTCGTCCGCCTGACACGACGGGTGTGTCCAGCGCGCTTGGGCTGGCCGGCGAACCATCCTGTAAAGATGACAGGGTGCGCCACGATGACGTTTTCCGGCTGAACGAACCGCGCCGGGTCGCAGTGTTGGCGGTCCACACCTCACCACTGGCCCAGCCCGGCACCGGCGACGCCGGCGGGATGAACGTCTACGTGCTGCAAACCGCGTTGCACCTGGCGCGGCGAGGCATCGAGGTGGAGATCTTCACGCGGGCGACCGCCTCGGCCGACCCGCCGGTCGCGCGGGTGGCGCCCGGCGTGCTGGTGCGCAACGTGGTGGCGGGCCCCTTCGAGGGCCTGGACAAATACGACCTGCCCACCCAGCTGTGCGCGTTCGCGGCCGGGGTGTTGCGCGCCGAGGCGTCGCACGAGCCGGGCTATTACGACATCGTGCATTCGCACTACTGGCTGTCCGGTCAGGTCGGTTGGCTGGCCCGCGACCGCTGGGCGGTGCCGCTGGTGCACACCGCGCACACGCTGGCCGCGGTCAAGAACGCGGCGCTGGCCGAGGGGGATTCGCCCGAACCGCCGCTGCGCACGGTCGGCGAGCAACAGGTCGTCGACGAGGCGGACCGATTGATCGTCAACACCGATGACGAAGCCAGGCAACTGATCTCGATTCACCACGCCGACCCGGCCAGGATCGACGTCGTCCATCCCGGGGTGGACCTCGACGTGTTCCGCCCGGGCGATCGCCGGGCCGCCCGGACCGCGCTGGGGCTGCCGCTCGACGAAGACGTCGTGGCGTTCGTCGGCCGGATCCAGCCGCTGAAGGCGCCCGACATCGTGTTGCGCGCCGCGGCGAAACTGCCCGGGGTGCGCATCGTGGTGGCCGGCGGCCCCTCGGGTAGCGGCCTGGCCTCCCCAGACAATTTGGTCCGGCTGGCCGACGAACTCGGCATCACCGAACGCGTGACGTTCCTGCCCCCGCAGTCCCGCCCGAATCTGGCCACATTGTTCCAGGCGGCCAATCTTGTTGCGGTGCCGAGTTATTCAGAGTCGTTCGGTCTGGTCGCCCTCGAGGCGCAGGCCTGTGGGACGCCGGTGGCCGCAGCCGCGGTCGGTGGGCTGCCGGTGGCGGTGCGCGACGGCGTGACCGGCACGCTGGTGGCCGGCCACGACGTCGGGCGGTGGGCGGACGCGCTGGGCCGGCTGCTGCGTTTGCCTGCGCCGCACGCCGATGCGATGGGCCGGGCGGCCGCCGAGCACGCGGCCACGTTTTCCTGGGATCACACCACCGACGCGTTGTTGGCCAGCTACCGCCGCGCGATCCGCGAGTACACGACCGAGCGCCGCGGGGTGGGCGCATGAGCCCATCGGTAAGCCAGGTGATCGAGGATGCCCTGCAGGACAGTGGGTTGAACTACTCGAAACACGCTGGGGCGCATGGCGGTCTGCCCGGTCTGGTGGTGGAACTGCCCGGCGAGCGCAAGCTCAAGACCAACACCATCCTCAGCATCGGCGAGCATTCGGTGCGGGTGGAGGCCTTCGTGTGCCGCAAGCCCGACGAGAACCACGAAGGCGTCTACCGCTTTCTGCTCAAGCGCAACCGCCGCCTCTACGGCGTGGCCTACACGCTCGACAATGTCGGGGACATCTATCTGGTGGGGCGCATGTCGCTGGCTTCGGTGGACGCCGACGAGCTCGACCGGGTGCTCGGACAGGTGCTCGAAGCGGTGGATTCGGACTTCAATACGTTGCTGGAGTTGGGGTTTCGCTCGTCGATCCAGAAGGAGTGGGAGTGGCGGGTGTCGCGCGGTGAGTCGCTGAAGAATCTCGAGGCGTTCGCCCATTTGATCGACGACGACGAAGACGACGATGCAGAGCGCGAAGCGCGATGGTGAGGAGGCGAGCATCGGGGCACGAAGACGACGATGCAGAGCGCGAAGCGCGATGGTGAGGAGGCGAGCATCGGGGCACGAAGACGACGAATAGGGCCGTGAGAGACTGACCGTCATGGGTGACACCGCCACGCTGGTACTGCTTCGCCACGGCGAAAGCGAATGGAATTCGCTGAACCTGTTCACCGGTTGGGTCGACGTCGGCCTCACCGACAAGGGCCGGACCGAGGCCGTGCGCAGCGGCGAGCTGCTGATCGAGAACAACCTGTTGCCCGACGTCCTCTACACGTCGCTGCTGCGCCGGGCCATCTCCACCGCGCATCTCGCGCTGGACGCGGCCGACCGGCTGTGGATCCCGGTGCGGCGCACCTGGCGCCTCAACGAACGCCATTACGGGGCACTGCAGGGGCTGGACAAGGCCGAGACGAAGGCCCGCTACGGCGACGAGCAGTTCATGGCCTGGCGGCGCAGCTACGACACGCCGCCCCCGCCCATCGAGAAGGGCAGCACCTACAGCCAGGACACCGATCCCCGCTACGCCGACATCGGCGGCGGCCCGCTCACCGAGTGCCTGGCCGATGTGGTCGTGCGCTTCCTGCCCTATTTCACCGACGTCATCGTCCCGGATCTGCGCAGCGGCAAGACGGTGCTGATCGTGGCGCACGGCAACTCGCTGCGGGCCCTGGTCAAGCACCTCGATCGGGTGTCCGACGACGAGATCGCCGGGCTCAACATCCCGACCGGCATCCCGCTGCGCTACGACCTGGACGCTGACCTGCGGCCGGTGGTTGCCGGCGGCACCTATCTGGACCCGGAGGCGGCCGCCGCGGGCGCCGCCGCGGTGGCCAACCAAGGGCACGGCTGAGCTGGGCCTGCCCGCGCCGATCCGCGAGATAAAGGCGATTTAGCCAAACATCGCGTGAACGGGAGCGGAACACCTGTTGCGCAAGGTGTGACTTGTCCGATTTTGGCCTCGTTGCGCTAGGGCAGCGTTCAGGAAGATTTGTAGGATTTGCTATGTGACTGTGTTCTCGGCGCTGTTGCTGGCCGGGGTTTTGTCCGCGCTGGCGCTGGCCGCGGGGGTGCTGGTCGGGACCCGGCTGTCACCGCGGGCGGTGCAGCGCCGCCAGCGGGTCGGCACCGAGTGGACCGGGATCACCGTCGCGCAGATGCTGCAACGCATCGTGGCGCTGATGCCGCTGGGCGCGGCGGTGGTGGACGCCCACCGCGACGTCGTCTACCTCAATGAACGGGCCAAGGAGCTAGGCCTGGTGCGCGACCGTCAACTCGATGACCAGGCCTGGGAGGCGGCGCAGCAGGCCCTGACCGGCGTCGACGTCGAATTCGACCTGCAGCCGGCGAAACGGTCGGGTGGCCGGTCGGGGCTCTCGGTGCACGGGCAGGCGCGGTTGCTCAGCGAAGAAGACCGCCGGTTCGCCGTGGTCTTCGCCCACGATCAGTCCGACTACGCGCGGATGGAGGCCACCCGGCGCGACTTCGTGGCCAACGTCAGCCACGAGCTCAAGACCCCGGTGGGCGCCATGGCACTGCTCGCCGAGGCCCTGCTGGCGTCGTCGGACGACTCCGAGACGGTGCGGCGGTTCGCCGAGAAGGTGCTCGTCGAGGCCAACCGGCTCGGCGACATGGTCGCCGAGCTGATCGAGCTGTCCCGGCTGCAGGGCGCCGAACGGCTGCCCAACGTCATCGAGGTCGACGTCGACGAGGTTGTCAGCGAAGCGATTTCGCGGCACAAGGTGGCGGCCGACAACGCCGACATCGAGGTTCGCACGGACGCGCCCAGCGGTTTGCGGGTGCTGGGCGACGAAACGCTGTTGGTCACCGCGTTGGCCAACCTGGTGTCGAACGCCATCGCCTATTCGCCGCCAGGTTCGCCGGTGTCGATCAGCCGCCGTCGCCGCGGGGAGAACATCGAGATCGCGGTGACCGACCGCGGCATCGGGATCGCCCTGGAAGATCAGGAACGGGTTTTCGAGCGGTTCTTCCGCGGGGACAAGGCCCGCTCACGGGCTACCGGCGGCAGCGGGCTGGGCCTAGCCATCGTCAAGCACGTCGCGGCCAACCACAACGGCAGCATCGGCGTGTGGAGCAAGCCGGGCACCGGATCGACGTTCACTCTTTCGATCCCGGCGGCCAGGGTGTCTCATCAAGACGATGGTGAATCCGAGCAATCGCAGGGCCGCGACGTGCGGCCCAACCGCTCACAACGAGAGGAAGAACTAAGTCGATGACCCGCGCGTATGACGATGCAGTGGGGGCACCCCCAGCCGCGCAGCGGCGAGGGGGACGCAGCGATGAGGAGGAATCGCGCCAATGACCAGCGTGCTGATCGTGGAGGACGAGGAGTCGCTGGCCGATCCGCTGGCGTTCCTGCTCCGCAAGGAAGGCTTCGAGGCCACCGTGGTGACCGACGGTTCGGCCGCGCTCGCCGAGTTCGATCGGGGTGGCGCCGACATCGTGCTGCTCGACCTGATGCTGCCCGGGATGTCCGGCACCGACGTCTGTAAGCAGCTGCGCGCGCGGTCCAGCGTGCCGGTGATCATGGTGACCGCCCGCGATAGTGAGATCGACAAGGTCGTCGGCCTCGAGCTGGGCGCCGATGACTATGTGACCAAGCCGTATTCGGCGCGTGAGCTGATCGCGCGCATCCGCGCGGTGTTGCGCCGCGGCGGTGACGACGATTCCGAGATCAGCGATGGCGTGCTCGAGTCCGGCCCGGTGCGGATGGACGTCGAACGTCACGTGGTCTCGGTCAACGGCGACACGATTACGTTGCCGCTCAAGGAGTTTGACCTTCTCGAGTATCTGATGCGCAACAGTGGCCGCGTGCTGACCCGCGGGCAGTTGATCGACCGGGTGTGGGGCGCCGACTACGTCGGTGACACCAAGACGCTCGACGTCCACGTCAAGCGGCTGCGGTCCAAGATCGAAGCCGACCCCGCCAACCCGGTACACCTGGTGACGGTGCGCGGGCTGGGGTACAAGCTCGAAGGTTAGCCCGCCGGTGGCGGACCGTCGGTGTCGAAGACGGTCCGCTCGTCGTCGTTGGCGCTCAACGTGATACGTCGATGCATGTCCGCTGTCATCGGCGGAAGGTCATCGAGGTCGAACCAGGCGGCGGCAGTGCTCTCGTCGTCGGCCGCAAAGGGCTCCCCGGACAGCCACTCCATCCGGAACACGTGATCCAGGTACTGGGCGTGGTCGCCGTTGGCGTGCACGGTCGGCCGGGTCACGTGCACCCACGCCAATCTCGTGGCCCGCGCGCTGACCCCGGTTTCTTCGCGCACTTCCCGAGCCGCGCAGTCGGCCGGATTCTCGCCGGGCTCCACGATCCCGGTCACGGCCGTCCACGCGCCATTGTCGGATCGCTTGACCAGCAACACCTTTCGGCCGCGGATCGTGACGGCGGTGATGCCCGACAACCACAGGGGCGCGTGGCCGATTCGGCGACGAAGCTCGACGATGAAAGCGGGGACCGGCACCCACCGTTCTTAACACACCAGGGG
>NZ_LZLL01000446.1:0-8410 GCF_001669335.1 Mycobacterium sp. 1245852.3
CTCCCACGGACAGAAGGTCCAGTCCGCGGGCAGCAACATGGCCAGCACCGACAGCGCCGTTGGGTCCAGCTGGGCCTGACACCTTCTCTCGACGCCGGGGCCGCGCACCGATCTGGTGTGCGGCCCCGGTTTTCGTATGCGGGTAGCCCAATCCACCCGTGCTGCAACGACACTGGATGGACTCGGCGATCCGGCCGCCGAGGAATCCGGAATCGGCAAGGGCCGCAACCCGATCCGGCGCGGCGCGGAGCCGGGTTCGCGCCGCATCGGGGCGGGAGAACGGCCTCCCACCGTGGCCGACGAGGGTTTGCCACATTTGAGAACTCTATGAACTCCGTGACAATCCTGTATGTGTCTTGCCACAATGTAGGAACATGACCGTGATGTCGGAATACTCCAGTTCGCAGCGCCCACGCCAAGCCATCCTGGGCCAGCTGCCCAGGATTTCCCGCGCCGACGGATCCCCCATCAGGGTTTTGCTGGTCGACGACGAGCCGGCGCTGACCAACCTGGTGAAGATGGCGCTGCACTACGAGGGCTGGGTGGTCGACATCGCCCACAACGGGCGCGAGGCCATGGCCAAGTTCGACCGGGTCAGCCCCGACGTCCTCGTCCTCGACATCATGCTTCCCGATGTCGACGGGTTGCGGATCCTGGAACGCGTCCGCCAGTCCGACGCCTACACCCCCACCCTCTTCCTCACCGCGCGGGACTCGGTGATGGACCGGGTCACCGGTCTGACCGCGGGCGCCGACGACTACATGACCAAGCCGTTCAGCCTCGAGGAACTGGTCGCCCGGCTGCGCGGGCTGCTTCGCCGGTCCGGCCAGCAACCCACGCCGACCGCCGAAACCCTCAAGGTCGGCGACCTCAAGGTCGACAGCGCCAGCCGGGAGGTCACCCGCGCCGGCGACAAGATATCGCTGTCCTCCACCGAGTTCGAACTGCTGCGTTTCCTCATGCGCAATCCCCGCCGCGCGCTGAGCCGCACCGAGATCCTGGACCGCGTCTGGAATTACGACTTCGCCGGGCGCACCAGCATCGTCGATCTCTACATCTCCTACCTGCGAAAAAAGATCGACTCCGGGCGCGAACCGATGATTCATACCGTCCGCGGGGTGGGGTACATGCTGCGGCCGGCGGAATGACCCGAGACCGGGGCACCGCCTCCGGGGCCTATTCCCGGTGGTTTCCCCACTCGCTGCGCCGCCAGTTGTTGCTCGGTGTGCTGGCCGTGGTCAGCGTGGTGCTGGTGACGGTCGGCATCGTCTCGGTGCTGAGCCTGCGCGGCTATGTCAACATCATGAGCGATGCCGACGTCGCCGAGTCCTTGGACGCGTTCAGCCATCAGTACACGAAATACCAGAACGGCGAACACGTTTCGTCGCATCCCGGCACCCCGCCGATCGCCCAGGCGATGCTGGAGTTCACCGGGCAGACGCCGGGCAACCTCATCGCCGTGCTGCACAACGGCACCGTGATCGGGTCAGCGGTGTTCTCCGAAGACGAACCGAGGCCCGCGCCGCCCGACGTCGTCCAAGATCTGCAAGCGCAAACGTGGGGCGATGGACCGCCGCGCACCGAGATCCTCGGCAGGCTCGGGCCGCATCGCGTCGACAGCACCGTCGTCGGGTCCGACGTCCTCGTCGTCGGGGTGTCGCAGAACCTCGCCGACCGCATCATCGCGCGCAAACAACTCACTACCACGGTGCTCACCGCGACCGCGTTGGTGATCACCGCCGGGCTCACCGTGTGGGTGGTGGGCTACACGCTGCGCCCGCTGCGCCGGCTGGCAGCGATCGCCGCCGATGTCGCCGCCATGCCGCTCACCGGCGACGACCACCGGATCAGCGTCCGCGTCCCCCCGCAGGACACCAACCCGCAAAACGAGGTCGGGATCGTCGGGCA
The DNA here is from genome assembly GCF_001669335.1 of Mycobacterium sp. 1245852.3. Lineage (NCBI taxonomy): Bacteria > Bacillati > Actinomycetota > Actinomycetes > Mycobacteriales > Mycobacteriaceae > Mycobacterium > Mycobacterium sp. 1245852.3. Next base: position 1,909 of record NZ_LZLL01000446.1, read on the forward strand.
CACGTTGAATCGCTTGTTGGACAACGTCGATAGCGCGCTGGCGCACCGGGTCGAGTCCGATCTGCGGATGCGCCAGTTCATCACCGACGCCAGCCACGAATTGCGCACCCCGCTGGCCGCCATTCAGGGCTATGCCGAACTCACCCGCCAGGACAGTTCGGCGCTGCCGCCCACCACGGAATACGCGTTGGCCCGCATCGAGTCCGAGGCACGGCGGATGGCCTTGCTCGTCGACGAATTGCTCCTGCTGTCCCGGCTGGGCGAAGGCCAAGACCTGCAATCCGAAGACGTCGACCTGGCCGAGGTGGTCAGCAATGCCGTCAACGACGCGCGGGTCGCCGCGTTGACGCACCACTGGGTCAAGGAACTGCCCGACGAGCCGGTGTGGGTGCGCGGCGATCACGCCCGGTTGCATCAGCTGGTCAGCAACCTGCTCAGCAACGCCCGCGTACACACCCCGCCCGGGGTGACGGTGACGACCGGAATCACCTGTCGCCGTGACGATCCCGCACCGTATGCGGAAATAACCGTCACCGACGACGGCCCGGGCATCGACGAGGACCTCCTGCCCAGATTGTTCGAGCGGTTCGTCCGGGCCGACAAGTCGAGATCCAACGGCTCGGGCAACGGTTTGGGCCTAGCCATCGTCAGTTCGGTCGTCAAGGCCCATCATGGTTCGGTAACGGCCGAATCCACCGAGGGCTGCACGGTTTTCCGGGTCCGGCTGCCGCTGGTGGACGATCCGGCCCATCCCGCGTCGAGCCGGTAATTCAGCCGGCCCTACTCACCCTTTGTCTGCGCATCTACCGGGTCGGCGGGCCGTAAAGGAAACGTAAAGAGCCGCTGCGGCGCTGTTAGGAAAGCGTCAACCCAAAGCCCGTTGCCCGCGTGCCCCAATTAGTTTCGAGCTGACTTGGCCGGCGCGCGGTGGCTGGCTCGTCGAGGTCTTTTCGTATGCAGGCACGGGACGGAGAAATGATGGGCGCGGTGGTGTATGTCGTGCTGACTGTGGCGGTGTTCGCCGCACTCGGCGTGGCCCAGAAGTTGGTCGAGCGGCTGTGAACTACCAAAACGCGGTCGGCCTGGTGCTTTCGATCCTCATCGCGCTCTACCTCGGAGGCGCGCTGCTGTTCCCGGAGCGGTTCTAAGTGAACACGACAACGGCCGGGGTCCTGTTCTTCGTCGTACTCGTGGCGGCGGTGGTGGTGGTGCACGTGCCCTTCGGCGACTACATGTTTCGCGTGTACACCTCGGAAAAAGACCTCCACGTCGAACGGGCGATCTACCGAGTGATCGGCGTCGACGCCCGCTCCGAGCAGACGTGGGGCGCCTACGCGCGCAGCGTGTTGGCGTTCTCGTCGGTCAGCATCCTGTTCCTGTTCGGATTCCAGCTCGTGCAGGACAAGTTGCCGTTGCACCTACACGATCCGGCCACGAAGATGACGCCCTCGTTGGCGTGGAACACCGCGGTCAGCTTCGTCAGCAACACCAACTGGCAGGCCTACTCCGGTGAAACCACCCAGGGCCACCTGGTGCAGATGGCCGGCCTGGCGGTGCAGAACTTCGTGTCGGCCGCAGTCGGGATGGCCGTGGCCGTCGCGCTGGTGCGCGGGTTCGCCCGCAGACGCACCGGCGAGCTGGGCAACTTCTGGGTGGACCTGGTCCGCGGAACGCTGCGCATCCTGCTGCCCATCGCCGTCCTCAGCGCGATTCTGCTGGTGGCCGGCGGGGCGATCCAGAACTTCCACCTGCACGACCAGGTGGTCACCGCCCTCAACGGCACCCAGCAGACCATCACCGGCGGCCCGGTGGCCAGCCAGGAGGTCATCAAGGAGCTCGGCACCAACGGCGGCGGCTTCTACAACGCGAACTCCGCGCACCCGTTCGAGAACCCGACGGTGTGGACCAACTGGCTGGAAATCTTCCTGATCCTGGTGATCGGCTTCTCGCTGCCACGCACCTTCGGGCGCATGGTGGGAAACACCAAGCAGGGCTTCGCGATTGCGGCCGTGATGGCGACGCTCTACACCATCAGCACGGCGTTCATGCTGTGGTTCCAGGCGCAACACCACGGCACAGTGCCGACGTCGATCGGCGCGGCGATGGAGGGGGTCGAGCAGCGCTTCGGCGTCACCGATTCCGGGGTGTTCGCCGCCGCGACCACGCTGACCTCCACCGGCGCCGTCGACTCCACCCACGACTCGCTGACCAGCCTCGGCGGCATGATCGCGATGTTCAACATGCAGCTGGGAGAGGTCGCCCCCGGCGGCACCGGGTCGGGCCTGTACGGCATCCTCATGCTGGCGGTGATCACCGTCTTCGTGGCCGGGCTGATGGTCGGGCGCACGCCGGAGTACCTCGGCAAGAAGATCAACCCGCGCGAAATCAAGCTCGCCGCAAGCTATTTCCTGGTCACCCCGTTGATCGTGCTGACCGGCACCGCGATCGCGATGGCGCTGCCCGGCGAACGGGCCGGCATGCTCAACGGCGGGCCGCACGGGCTTTCGGAGGTCCTCTACGCGTTCACCTCGGCGGCCAACAACAACGGGTCGGCCTTCGCGGGCCTGAGCGCCAACACCGACTGGTACAACACGGCGCTCGGCCTGGCCATGGCGTTCGGCCGGTTTCTGCCCATCGTGCTCGTTCTGGCGTTGGCGGGATCGCTGGCCAGGCAGGGCAGCACACCGGATTCCGCGGGGACCCTGCCCACCCACCGACCCCAATTCGTGGGCATGGTCGCCGGCGTCACGTTGATTGTCGTTGCCCTGACGTTCCTGCCCATGCTCGCGCTCGGGCCTCTCGCCGAAGGAATCCACTGATGACCGCGACCGCGATCCACCCCGCCGAGCAGCAGACCCAGCCGGCGGCGCCCACTGGCAGGAAACGGGTGCAGGGCGGGCTGCTCGACCCCAAGATGCTGTGGACGTCCACCCCGGATGCCCTGCGCAAGCTCGACCCGCGCACCCTGTGGCGCAACCCGGTGATGCTGATCGTCGAAATCGGCGCCGCCTGGAGCACCGCGCTGGCGATCATCGACCCGACGTGGTTCGCCTGGCTGACCGTGATCTGGCTGTGGCTCACGGTGTTGTTCGCCAATCTCGCCGAAGCGGTGGCCGAAGGCCGCGGCAAAGCCCAGGCCGAGACGCTGCGCCGCGCCAAGACCCAGACCTTGGCCCGCCGCCTCAAGGACTGGGCGCCCGGCGCGGCCGCGGTCGAGGAAGCGGTCGCCGCGCCGCAGTTGCAGCAGGGCGACGTCGTGGTGGTCGAGGCGGGACAGGTGATCCCCGGGGACGGCGACGTGGTGGAAGGCATTGCGTCGGTGGACGAATCGGCCATCACCGGCGAATCGGCCCCGGTGATCCGCGAGTCCGGCGGCGACCGGTCGGCGGTCACCGGCGGCACCACCGTGCTCAGCGACCGCATCGTCGTGCGGATCACCCAGAAGCCCGGGGAGAGCTTCATCGACCGGATGATCGCGCTCGTCGAGGGCGCCAACCGGCAGAAGACGCCGAACGAGATCGCGCTGAACATCCTGCTGGCAGCGCTGACGATCATCTTCGTCTTCGCCGTGGCGACCCTGCAGCCGTTGGCGATCTACGCCAAGGCGAACAACCCGGGCGTCCCGGACGGCCAGGCGCTGGGCGCAAGCGGCGTCACCGGAATCGTGATGGTGTCGTTGCTGGTGTGCCTGATCCCGACGACGATCGGTGCGCTGCTGTCGGCCATCGGCATCGCCGGCATGGACCGGCTGGTGCAGCGCAACGTGCTCGCCATGTCCGGGCGGGCGGTGGAGGCCGCCGGTGACGTCAACACCCTGCTGCTGGACAAGACGGGCACCATCACACTGGGCAACCGGCAGGCCGCGGCCTTCATCCCGCTCGACGGTGTCTCTGCCGAGCAGCTGGCCGACGCTGCGCAGCTGTCCAGCCTGGCCGACGAAACACCCGAGGGCCGTTCGGTTGTCGTGTTCGCCAAGCAGCACTTCGGGCTGCGTGCGCGCACACCGGGTGAGCTGTCCCAGGCCCAATGGGTGACGTTCTCGGCCACCACCCGGATGTCGGGCGTCGACCTCGAGGGTCACCTGTTGCGCAAGGGCGCAGCGAGCTCGGTCGCGGAATGGGTACGCGCCCAAGGGGGCAAGGTCCCCTCACAGCTTGGTCAGGTCGTCGACGGCATCTCCGCCGGGGGCGGCACACCGCTGGTCGTCGGGGAAAGTCGAGGCGGCGAGGCGAGAGTGCTCGGGGTCATCCACCTCAAGGACGTCGTCAAGCAGGGCATGCGCGAGCGGTTCGACGAGATGCGCAAGATGGGCATCCGGACGGTGATGATCACCGGCGATAACCCGTTGACGGCCAAGGCAATCGCCGACGAAGCGGGTGTGGACGACTTCCTGGCCGAGGCCACGCCCGAGGACAAGCTCGACCTGATCAAGCGCGAGCAGGCGGGCGGCAAGCTGGTCGCGATGACGGGCGACGGCACCAACGACGCACCCGCGCTGGCTCAAGCCGACGTGGGGGTGGCGATGAACACCGGCACGTCGGCCGCCAAAGAGGCCGGCAACATGGTGGACCTGGACTCCGATCCCACCAAACTCATCGAGATCGTCGAGATCGGCAAGCAGCTGCTGATCACCCGGGGCGCGCTGACCACCTTCTCGATCGCCAACGACATCGCGAAGTACTTCGCGATCATCCCGGCGATGTTCGTCGCACTGTTTCCCGGCCTGGATCTGCTCAACGTGATGCGGCTGCACAGCCCGCAATCGGCCATCCTGTCCGCGGTCATCTTCAACGCGATCATCATCGTGCTGCTGATCCCACTGTCGCTGCGGGGCGTGCGGTACACGCCGAGCAGCGCGTCAAAGTTGTTGAGCCGCAACCTCTATGTCTATGGCCTCGGCGGCATCGTCGCCCCGTTCATCGGAATCAAGGCGATCGACCTGATCGTCCAATTCATCCCAGGGATGTCCTGACATGACGTTCTCGAATTTCGTCCGCCTGCACTGCGCGGCACTGCGCACGCTGCTGGTGCTGACCGCGATCACCGGCCTGGCCTATCCCCTGTTCATCTGGGTCATCGCGCAGTTTCCCGGGCTGCGCGACCAGGCAGAAGGGTCGATTCTGACCGCCAACGGAAAGCCGGTGGGCAGCAGACTGATCGGCCAATCGTTCACCGACTCCAGCGGCAACGCGCTGCCGCAGTACTTCCAGAGTCGTCCGTCGGCCGCCGGCGCCGGGTATGACCCGACGTCGTCGGGCGGCAGCAACCTGGGCCCGGAAAGCATCGTCGACACGCCCGCCGACCCGGCGCAACTGGCGGCCGGAAAGTCGGCGTCGGACGCGGGCTTCAAACCGAGCCTGTTGACGACGGTGTGCGCGCGCAGCGCCGCGGTCGGCAAGCTGGAGGGGGTCGACGGGTCGCGACCGTTCTGCACGGGCGGCGGCGTGGGTGCGGTGCTGTCGGTGATCGGCCCGCGGGACGCGCGCGGCAACGTCATCCGCCCGACCCGGGTGGTCAGCGTCAACGAGCCGTGCGGATCGACAGCCGCCCCGTTCCTCACCGTCTACCAGGGTGTGCGCGTCGAATGCGCCAAGTACGGCGACGACTATTCGATCGGCCAGATCGTGCCGATCCGCGGCGCCGCCCCGGCCGTCCCGGCGGTACCGGCCGATGCGGTGACCGCCAGCGGCAGCGGCCTGGACCCGAACATCTCACCCGCCTACGCCGAGATGCAGGTGGCGCGGGTGGCCAAAGTCCGCCACGTCAGCCCAGATCAGATCCGTGCAGTGGTCGCGCAGAACCGCAGTGGGCGCGGACTCGGGTTCTTCGGTGAACCGTGCGTCAATGTGCTGCAACTTAATCTGCAACTCGACCACCGGTATCCGGTCACGAGTTAGCGGCGAGGGGGGATGATGGTTGACGTGAGTGACGTCGGCCTCCGCGACCACCATCCCAAGCGCGGGGAGCTACGCATCTACCTCGGTGCGGCTCCGGGCGTGGGTAAGACGTACGCGATGCTGGGCGAAGCGCATCGGCGGCTGGAACGCGGCACCGATCTGGTGGCGGGCGTGGTGGAGACCCACGGGCGCTCGAAAACCGCTGAGCTGCTTGAGGGCATCGAGGTGATCCCGCCGCGCTATGTCGAATATCGCGGCGGCAGCTTCCCCGAACTCGACGTGCCGGCCGTGTTGGCGCGACACCCCCAGGTCGTGCTGGTCGACGAGCTCGCGCACACCAATACGCCGGGCAGCAAGAACCCCAAGCGGTGGCAGGACGTCGAGGAACTGCTCGACGCCGGCATCACCGTGATCTCCACCGTCAACGTCCAGCACCTGGAAAGCCTCAACGACGTCGTCGCGCAGATCACCGGCATCGAGCAGAAGGAGACCATACCGGACTTCATCGTGCGCCAGGCCTCCCAGGTTGAGCTCATCGACATCACGCCGGAGGCGTTGCGGCGCAGGCTGTCTCACGGCAACGTCTACGCGCCCGATCGCATCGA
>NZ_LZLL01000447.1:0-11077 GCF_001669335.1 Mycobacterium sp. 1245852.3
GCTGCTCGACGCCGAGCCCGCCGCGGTGGCCCGCGCGCTGGTCGCCTCGGCCAGTCGCTACTCCGACCCGGTCCGGGCCATCGCCGGCGCGCGCACCCTGCGGCGCCGCGAGCTGGCCCGCATCGCGTCGGCCGACCTGCTCGGCATGCTCGAGGTCACCGACGTCTGCGCGGCGCTGACCTCGGTGTGGGTGGCGGTGCTGCAGGCCGCGCTGGAGGCGATGATCCGGGCCAACCTGCCGGTGAGCGGCAGGGCGCCGGCGGCCATCGCGGTCATCGGCATGGGCCGGCTCGGAGGCGCCGAGTTGGGTTACGGCTCCGACGCCGACGTGATGTTCGTCTGCGAGCCGACGCCCGGAGTCGAGGATTCCGCGGCGGTGCGCTGGGCGAACGGCGTCGCCGAGCAGGTTCGCGCGTTGCTGGGCACGCCCAGCGTCGACCCGCCGCTGGAGGTCGACGCCAACCTGCGGCCCGAGGGCCGCCAGGGCCCGCTGGTGCGCACCCTGGCCTCCTACGCCGCCTACTACGAGCAGTGGGCGCGGCCGTGGGAGATCCAGGCGTTGCTGCGGGCGCACGCGGTCGCCGGCGACGCGGAGCTGGGGCAGCGGTTCCTGCTGATGGCCGACAAGACCCGTTATCCGCCCAACGGGGTGTCCACCGAGGCGATGCAGGAGATCCGGCGCATCAAGGCCCGCGTCGATTCCGAGCGGCTGCCGCGCGGCGCGGACCCCAACACCCACACCAAGCTGGGCCGCGGGGGACTGGCCGACATCGAATGGACCGTGCAGCTGCTGCAACTGCGGCACGCGCACGAGATCCCCGCGCTGCACAACACATCGACGCTGCAGTGCCTGGACGCGATCGCCGCGGCCGAGCTGGTGCCCGCAGACGAGGTCGACCTGTTGCGGCAGGCCTGGCTGACCGCCACCCGGGCCCGCAACGCGCTGGTGCTGGTCCGCGGCAAGCCCACCGACCAGCTGCCCGGGCCCGGACGCCAGCTCAACGCCGTGGCCGTGGCCGCGGGCTGGCCCACCGACGATGGCGGGGAGTTCCTGGACAACTATCTACGGGTGACGCGAAGGGCAAAAGCGGTGGTGCGCAAGGTGTTCGGAAGTTGAGTCAGGAGTCCGGCGCGTTGGACGCCATATTCGAGGTGCTCAGCGCGGCGGAGGCCGATCGCGTGACCGCCCTGTACGCTCCGCTGGCCGATGCGGTCCGTGAGCTCGTCGACGCGACCATCCGCACCGAGGCCGACGACGACGTCGTCGCCGAGGCCCGGCGCACGATCCAGGCCGTCACCGCGTCGCTGCGGCAACGCACCCGGCCGATGGGGGTGAGCTACCGCGTCAACGGTCGCCCGCTGCCGTTGGGCAACGCCGCGATCGGCGTGTGCAATCCCATCGCCCCGCCGATCGTCGTGCACCACGAGGGCGAGGGGCGCTGCTGGAGCGAGTTCACCCTCGGCTCGGCCTACGAGGGTCCGCCCAAACTGGTGCACGGCGGCGTCAGCGCCCTGGTGCTCGACCACATGCTCGGCGAGGCGGCCAGCGAGGGGCTGTCCAAGGCGCGGTTCACCGGAACCATCACCGTGAAATATCTGCGCGGCACCCCGCTCGGTCCGCTGCGCTGTGACGCGTGGGTCGACGGCAAAGACGGCCGCAAAGTCTTTGCGCGCGGCACCATTTCGGATGCCGCCGGTGTCACCGTCGAGGCCGACGGCGTCTTCATCGAGCCGGCCTGGGCGCAGGAGCTGCAGTGAAGTTCTACATCAGCAGCGCGTTTTTGAACACCCGCGAGATCATCGAGCTGGCCAAGGCGGCCGACGAGCTCGGCTACGACGGGATCGGCATACCCGACCACGTCGTCAACCTCGAGACGCTGGACACGCCGTACCCGTACACCAAAGACGGCCAGCGGCGCTGGCAACCCTTCACGGACTGGCCCGATCCCTGGGTGCTGGTGGGTGCGCTGGCTCAGGTCACCACGCGGTTGCGGTTCGTCAACACCGTCTACATTCCCGCCATGCGCAACCCCTTCTCGGCGGCCAAAGCCATTGGCACCGCCGCGGTTCTGGCGTCCGGCCGGGTGGAGCTGGGCATCGGGGTGGGCTGGTGCCGCGAGGAATTCGCTCTGATGGGTGAGCCATTCGAGGCCCGCGGCAAGCGCACCGACGAGATCATCGAGCTGATGCGGGCGCTGTGGTCGCCGGGCTGGACGGAGTTCGACGGCGCGTTCTTTTCCGCGCCCCGCCTCGAGATGCAACCCACCCCGCCGCCGATCCCGGTGTATGTCGGCGGCCTGTCCGATGTCGCGCTGCGCCGCGCCGCCCGCAACGACGGCTGGATCGGCGATTTGATCAAGACCGAGCGGGCCATCGAGGCGGTCGGGCGGCTGCGGGAATTGCGTGCCGAAAACGGTTTGACCATGGACGATTTCACCATCCTGACACCGCTGACCGACGCGTTCACCACCGCGGACTACCGGCGGGTCGAGGACGCCGGCATCACCGGCATCATCACGATGCCGTGGATGTTCTATGCCGGGCCCGACGCCAGCCTGGACGACAAGATCGACGGCATGCAACGCTTCCGCAAGGACCTCGCGCTCGACGGCTGAATCACACCTAATTCGGCGCCCGGGGCCACCTAAACGGTGGCGCGGGCGGGCTCGCGCGGCTCGGCATCGCTTATCTTTCCGGGGAATAGTTGCCCCGAACGGAGTCGGAGATGCGCGCCACTGTCTGCGCTGCGGCCGTGGCCGTCGCGGTGGTGACGGCGGCGTGCGGTGGTTCACCGTATGTGGGCCTCTCGACGGTCACGTCCGGGCCCCACGCCACGACGGTCACGAGCCCGGTCTCGCACGCGAGCGCGGCCGCCGCCGACGCCTACTTGCGGTCGCTGGTCCCGACGCCGGCGACCGCGAAGAGGACCGACGGCCCCGATCCCATTCATGACGGCGGCATCCGTCTGCACTTCTTCGTCAACGGAGCCCCGGCCGAGGTGCTGAGCGCCTACAAGACCGCGCTTCTCGACGGGCACTGGACGCTGATCGTCGACAGTTCGAGCGGTGACAGGACGACCTATACCGCCAGGAACGGCAACACATTCGGGGTCTTCACCGCCGGAAGTTTCGGCGGCGCGACGGACATCGACGCCTGCGCGTGGCCGTCGGCGCCCGCCGACAAGGACTGCGCGCGCCGCGGATAACAGCCGAGGCGGCAAAATGCGAAACCACCCGCGCGGCAATCTCCACGCGGGTGGTTTCGCCGCGCCGACTTAGGCGACGTAGCTGATAGTCGATCGGCTCCCTCTGGAGCAGCTCGGTTTTAACGGCGGAACCGATCGGGTAGATAGCTCGCGTGGGGGGAGATCACCGGATGAATCGATGGCAGACAGCTCAGGCCGTGGAGTTCACCCGAGCTTTGCGCGCCCAGCTGGCCGAGATGAACAGCAAAATCGCCTGGATCGAGCGGCAGAGTGCAAGGGCCAGTAACGCCCGCGCAGGCGCATTGCGGATGGAAGCAACGACGCTGCGCCGACATGTCAGGGAGGCTGAAGCGCTCATCGCTTCGCTGGACCAGAAGTATCTCGGTCGACAAGCCGGTCGTCCATCTCAGCGAAGGCTGCCGCCGAGGCCGGGCGCCTCGCCAAGAGCCCAACTGGTTGATCTTTAATAACGGCATCAGCACTTCGAGGTCGCCGTAAGAATGGGAACGGAGCGGTCCCTCGTCATCTCTGTGTGACCTCGGACACACCGCGACCTAGTTTTATCGGTATCGCCATACCATATACTCATACCAGATTGGTTCTAGTGAGATGAGGATGGCGGCCGTGGAATCGTGGCGAGACGAACTTTCAAAGCTTCGGGATGTTGTTCGAGGGCCGGTCTTCACGGAAGATGACGCGGCTTACGGCAGCGAAGTGGCGGTGTTCAACACGGCGGTCCGACACCGGCCCGTGGTCGTGGTGGGCGCCGCCGATGCGGCAGATGTCTCCGAGGCGGTGAGGTTCGCGGTCGAGCACGGTCTGTATGTTGCCGTCCTCAATACCGGCCATGGACCGACGGTGCCCGCCGACGCGGATACTCTGATGATCACAACCAGCCGAATGTCGGGCCTATTCATCGACGTCGAAAACCGTTGCGCGCGGGTCGAAGCCGGAGTTCAGTTCGGACAGCTGGTCGACGCCGCCGCGAAGTACGGGCTGGCTCCACTGCCGGGGTCATCGCCGGGAGTGGGTGTGGTCGGCTACACCCTTGGCGGCGGGGCGAGTGCGACGATGGGGCGCAAGTACGGCTGGGCGGCCGACCACGTCACTGACATCGACGTGGTCACCGCGGATGCCCAATTGCGTTGCGTATCAATGGCGTCCGAACCCGATCTCTTCAGTGCGCTGCTGGGTGGAAAATGCAATTTCGGTGTGGTGGTCGCGATGAAGTTCGCGCTGTTCCCCGTGACATCGTTGTACGCCGGTGCGCTCTTCTACTCGGGCGAACACGCCGGGCGCGTGCTGGAGGCCTTCCGTGAGCTCACCGCGTCAGCACCCGATGAGTTGACGATGGGATTGGCGCTGCTCAATCTGCCTCCCTTGCCCGGCCTTCCGCCCTTCATGCAGGGTGGGTTGACCGTATCGGTGCGGGTCTCATATGTCGGTGATGAGCGCGTCGGTGCCCGGCTGATCGACCCGCTGCGTCGGGCGGCTCCGGTGCTGGCGGACGGTGTCGCCAGCATCCCCTACGCGCAGTTCGCCACCATCAGCAACGATCCAACCGATCCCGCGCCCGCGGTCGAGCATTTCGCGCTGCTTCGAGAACTGGGCCAGGACACCGTCGACGCCATCGTCGACGTGGTGGGCCCCGGATCCGGCAGCGCTATCAATATGGTCGACATACGGCATTTGCAAGGGGCTTTCAGCAGACCCGCGCCTTTCCCGAACGCGGTGGGCGCGCGGGACGCCGCTTATGCCATATTCGCCCTGACCGTCGTCCCGCCCGGCCAGGAAGTGGCAGACTACCGTGACTCGGGCCGCGAACTTCTTGCGGCGCTTGATCCTTGGCTGCACAATATGGCGAATCCAAGCTTCGTCGGCCCGGCGGACACGCCCGAGGACCGTACCCGCCGGGCCTATGCGCCCGACGTCTACGAAGAGCTGCGGACGGTTAAGGCGAAGTACGACCCGCGCAACACCTTCCGCCTCAACCACAACATCCCACCGCGCGTCGCTGTCTGAGACCACGCATCGACACCGTTCACCGGGGTTGCCCAACGCCGGTATTTCCGTACCATATTGAAATGCCTGTTGAACGCCGTGCCCGCCGAGCTGGCGGCGCGCGCCGCGTCGCGGCCGTCGAAACCGCCGCCGCGGTGCTGGCGGAGCGGGGCTATGAAAATACCCGCTTCGCCGATGTCGCGGCGGCCAGTGGCGTCGCCATCAGCACGCTGCAGAACTATTTCGGCTCACGCGAGGACATGCTCATCGAGGCGATGCGGCACGCGACGGAGATGGAGGTCGCCGCGTTCGAGGCGGTGGCCGACGCCGAAACCGATCCCTGGAATTCCCTGGTGGCGATGATCGATCGCAACCTGAACACTCCGTTGCACACCCATCAGCTGCTCATCGAATTCTGGCGCTCCGGCATTCGCGATGCGGAATTGCGCGACTACGGCGAAGAAGGCTGGTCGCGCTACCGCGCGCCGTTCGTGCGAACAGTCATCGAGGGTCGCGACGCAGGCGTGTTCGCGCCGGTGGTCTCGCCCGAAGACGTCGTCGATTTGTTGTTGGCCGCGCTCGTCGGAGCCATAATTCCCCGCGTGCTGCGTTTTCCGAACCCGTCGGCGGATCGATTTCGGACCTCGTTGCTTCGGCAGCTCGCCGCGATGCTGGGCAGAACCGGATACCAGTAGGCCACCCGGCCTGCGATCGTGGAGCCGATCGCCGACCGGGTGGCCGTCGTTGGTTCTCGACGTCTTTAGACGTCGTAGTACAGCGCGAATTCGTAAGGGTGCGGCCGGATTTGGACCGGCAGGATCTCGTTTTCGCGCTTGAAGTTGATCCACGTCTCGATGAGGTCGGGCGTGAACACGCCGCCCTCGGTGAGGTATTCGTGGTCTTCTTCGAGCCGGTCGATCACCGCGGACAGCTGGGTGGGCGCCTGCGGAATGTTGGCGGCCTCCTCAGGCGGCAGCTCGTAGAGGTCCTTGTCGACCGGGGCCTGCGGCTCGATCTTGTTCTTGATGCCGTCCAGGCCGGCCATCAACATGGCCGAGAACGCCAGGTACGGGTTGCCCGACGAGTCGGGGCAGCGGAACTCGAGACGCTTGGCCTTCGGGTTGGTGCCGGTGATCGGGATGCGGACACACGCCGACCGGTTGCGCTGGCTGTAGACCAGGTTGATCGGGGCCTCGTAGCCGGGTACCAGGCGCTTGTAGGAGTTCACCGTGGGGTTGGTGAACGCCAGCAGCGACGGTGCGTGGTGCAGCAGGCCGCCGATGTAGTGGCGGGCGGTGTCCGACAGGCCGGCGTAACCGGTCTCGTCGTACATCAGCGGGCTGCCGTCCTTCCACAGCGACTGGTGGGTGTGCATGCCGGAGCCGTTGTCACCGAACAGCGGCTTGGGCATGAACGTCACGGTCTTGCCGTTCTGCCACGCCGTGTTCTTGACGATGTACTTGTAGAGCATCATGTCGTCGGCCGCGTGCAGCAGCGTGTTGAACTTGTAGTTGATCTCGGCCTGGCCGCCGGTGCCCACCTCGTGGTGGCCCTTCTCCAGGCTGAAGCCGGCGGTGATCAGGTTGGTCAGCATCTTGTCGCGCAGGTCGACGTAGTGGTCGACGGGGGCGACGGGGAAGTAGCCACCCTTGGGGCGCACCTTGTATCCGCGGTTGGGGCTGCCGTCGAGCTCGTTGGGCGAACCGGTGTTCCACCAGCCCGAGATCGCGTCGATCTCGTAGAACGAGCCGTTGGTGCGCGAGTCGAAGCTCACCGAGTCGAAGATGTAGAACTCCGCCTCGGCGCCGAAGTAGGCCGTGTCGGCCACGCCGGTGCTGATCAGGTAGTTCTCGGCCTTGCGGGCGATGTTGCGCGGGTCGCGCGAGTACGGCTCGAGGGTGAAGGGGTCGTGCACGAAGAAGTTGAGGTTCAGCGTCTTGGCTTCACGGAACAGGTCGATCTGCGCGGTCGCCGGGTCGGGGAGGAGCAGCATGTCGGATTCGTGAATGGATTGGAATCCGCGAATCGACGAACCGTCGAAGGCTAAACCATCCTCAAAAACGCTCTCGTCGAAGAATGAAATCGGAATTGTGAAGTGCTGCATGATGCCGGGCAGGTCACAAAACCGGACGTCGACAAATTCGACGTTCTCGTCCTTGGCGAGTTTGAAGACGTCGTCGGGCGTCTTGTCCGTCACAGAGTGCTCCTTTACTTGGTGAGATCCGCGGCCTGACGCTATGGAGCAGATGTTGCCCGTCAGTCAACCCGATGTTGCGCGCACGTTACGTGACCATGCCACACGCTAAAAGTGGCCACTTGGGCGGCGGGTTCTATTGTGGGGCCATGGATCGCAAGATCGTATCTTTTCTGGTGACCGGGCGCACCGTCTGCCCTCCTTACCAGGCCGTCCCGTCGGGTTATTCGGACCGCGGTCCGCGCCGATGATGGCCGAATCGCGATCCGCATATCCGGGCGAAAAGCTGGGCCTGCCGGAAAGTGGCCCGGGATCGCTGGCGCCGATGGGCCGCCGCCTGGGCGCGCTGATGATCGACTGGTTGATCGCCTACGGGCTGGCCGGGCTGGCCATGCGCTTCAACTTGTTCTCCCAACCGGTGCTGGCCACCGCGGTGTTGGTGATCTGGTTCGTGCTCGGCGTGCTCTTCGTGCGGTTGTTCGGGTTCACCCCAGGCCAGCTCGCGCTTCGCCTGCAGGTGGTCACGTTGGACGGACGCGACCTGGTCGGCCTTGGCCGGGCGGTGGTGCGGGGAGTGCTGGTCGGGACGGTCGTCCCGGCGCTGTTCACCGACTTCGACGGCCGGGGCATGCAGGATCGGCTGACCGCGACGGCCGTGGTGCGACGCTGACCTGAGGAGCTGACCGGGCTGACCTGATGGCGGCGACCCGCCGCGCCCGGCTTCGCCGCGCTTGCGATCGCCGCTACCGGCGGCGGACGGTGCGCCCGGCTTCGCCGCGCTTGCGATCGCCGCTGAGCTGATGGCGGCGACCCGCCGCGCCCGGCTTCGCCGCGCTTGCGATCGCCGCTACCGGCGGCGGACGGTGCGCTGCACCCCGCGCATCTTGCCCGCGTTGGGCAGCGGCCCCTTGGGCATGACGGCCGCGCCGGCGCGCGACCCCAACGCGGCCAGCCGCGACTCCAGCGTGTCCATCTGCTTGACGGTGATGTTGGCCGGTAGCCGGGTGAGATGGCGCTCCAGCTTCGCCAGGGGCACATCGTCCTCGCCGTTGCCGACGATGATGTCGTAGATCGGCACGTCACCGATCAGGCGGGCGGTGCGCTTCTTCTCCTGCGCCAGCAGCGGTCGCACCCGCGTCGACGTTCCCTCGCCGACCAGGATGACGCCGGGCCGGCCGATGACGCGGTGCACGGCGTCGAAATGCCCGGTCGCGGCCACCCCGGGGGTCACCCGCCACTTGCCGCGCAGGTTGTCCAAAGCCCATGCGGCGGCCCCGGTTTGACCCTCGGCCTTGCGGTAGACCGACTTCTGGGCGCGGCGGCCGAACACGATGAAGGCGACCAGCCCGCCCAGCACCACGCCCAGCGGGATGAGGGTGATCATCGTCAGCCCGCCGGCCCACAGACCGACCGCCACCGAGATGCCCACGATCAGCACGAAGGCGCCGATCATGTACGGCAGGAGGCGCTTGTCCTCCTGGCGCTGAAGGTTGAACGCCTGCCACAACTGGGTGCGGCGCTCCCGCGCGGCGGCCTTGCGGGCGGCCTGCGCCTGCGCTCGGGCGGCCTTGTTCTGCGCGGCGTTGCGGGATTTAGCCATAGTCAAAGAATACGTAGGGCCGCTATGGGGCAGACGCCGCCACCGGGCGCCGGCGGCGTCAGGCGCGGCTGCGGGCCGCCTGCTCGTAGAGCCGACCCGCGCGATACGACGAGCGCACCAGCGGTCCGGCCAGCACCCCGGCGAAGCCCAGCTCCTCGGCGTGCCGGGCGAACTCGACGAATTCCTCCGGCTTCACCCAGCGCTCGACGGGGTGGTGGCGCGCCGACGGGCGCAGGTACTGGGTGATGGTGATGATGTCGCAGCCCGCGTCGTGCAGGTCGGCCAGGGCAGTGCGCACCTCGTCGGGGGTCTCGCCCATGCCGAGGATGAGGTTGCTCTTGGTGACCAGCCCGGCCTCGCGCGCCGCGGTCAGCACGCCGAGGCTGCGCTGGTAGGTGAAGGCGGGTCGGATCCGCTTGAAGATGCGCGGCACCGTTTCCACGTTGTGCGCCAACACTTCCGGGCGTGATTCGAACACCTCCGCAAGCCGGGTGGGCTCGCCGTTGAAGTCGGGGATCAACAGCTCCACGCCGGTCGAGGGGTTGAGTTCCTTGATGGCGCGCACCGTCTCGGCGTACAGCCAGGCTCCGCCGTCGGGCAGGTCATCGCGGGCCACCCCGGTGACCGTGGCGTAGCGCAGCCCCATGGTGCGTACGCTGTCGGCGACCCGCCTCGGCTCGTCGCGGTCCAGGGCGGCGGGCTTACCGGTGTCGATCTGGCAGAAGTCGCAGCGGCGGGTGCACTGGTCGCCGCCGATCAGGAAGGTGGCCTCGCGGTCCTCCCAGCACTCGAAGATGTTGGGGCAGCCGGCCTCCTCGCAGACCGTGTGCAGACCCTCGCGCCGGACCAGGCTCTTGAGCTGGGTGTACTCCGGGCCCATCTTGGCCCGCACCCGGATCCACGGCGGTTTGCGCTCGATCGGGGTCTCGGCGTTGCGCACTTCCAGGCGCAGCAGTTTGCGTCCTTCCGGTGCGACAGTCACAGCGCCGATGCTACGCGCGCGGCCGCCGCGTGGTCCTGCACCGGCAGCACCCCGTCTAGGGCGTCGCACACCGCGTCGGCGACCGCGGTCTGCACGTCCTCGACCGACACCGGGCGGCGCAGCTCGGCCGACAACGACGTCACACCGGCGTCACTGATGCCGCACGGCACGATGGCGCCGAACGCGTCCAGGTCGCAGTCGCAGTTGAGCGCGAACCCGTGCAGGGTGGTCGCGCGCGACACCCGCACGCCGATGGCGGCAACCTTGCGGTCGGGGCGGCCGTCGGTGCCCGGCACCCACACCCCGGACCGGCCCGGCACCCGGACCGCGTCCACGCCCAGGTCGGCGCAGACCTTGAGCAGCGCCTCTTCCAGCCGCCGCACGTAGTTCACCACGTCGAGCGGTTCGGCCAGGCCGATGATCGGATACCCGACCAGCTGGCCCGGGCCGTGCCAGGTGATCTTGCCGCCGCGGTCGGTGTCGACGACGGGAGTGCCGTCTACCGGCCGTTCGTGCGGTTCGGTGCGCCGGCCCGCCGTATAGACCGCGGGGTGCTGCAGCAGCAGCAGCGTGTCGTTGCCCCCGGCCACCCGGGCGTCGGCCAGATCGCGTTGCTGCTGCCAGGCCACGCGGTAGTCGACGATGCCGAGCGGGCGGACGTCGATCAGGGCCTGGCTGGACCGGATGGAATCGATCACGTTCGCGACGGTACTCGGCTCGGGCCGGACGGACCGAGTCCGGTGGCGCTAGTCGTGGTCGCGGCTGGCGGTGGCGTAGGCGAGGGCCTCGCCCACGGTGTTGTGGTGGAAGACGAAACCGGCGCGCTCCAGCGCGGACGGGATGGCCCGCTGCCCGGTCAGCAGCCCCTCGTCGGCGAACTCGCCCAGCGCGGCCCGGATGGCAAAACCGGGCACCATCAACGGCGTTGGGCGATTGACGGCCCGCCCGAACGCGGTGGTGAATTCGGCGTTGGTGACCGGCGCGGGACCGGTCATGTTCACCGGGCCCGACAGGTCGGGGTTGAAGATCGCGAACAACAGCGCGCGCACTTCGTCTTCCAGGGTGATCCATGACATGTATTGCCGTCCGCCGCCC
>NZ_LZLL01000448.1:0-697 GCF_001669335.1 Mycobacterium sp. 1245852.3
CGCAGCCGGTCAGGTACTTCATATACCGGTCGTAGACCTCCTGGGACTGGATGGCGATCGCCTGCTCGCGATTGGCCTCGAGTGCCTCGGCCCACAGGTCCAAGGTCCTGGCGTAGTGCAGCTGCAGCGACTGGACGCGGGTCAGGTCGAAGCCCGCGGTCACTCCGTACTCGCCGACGGTCTGCGGCGTCGGCAGCCAACCGCCGGGGAAGATCTCGGCCAGGATGAACTGCGAGAACTGCACGATTTCGTGGGTCAGCTTCAGGCCCTTGGCCCGCGCGTCTTTGAACGACGGCCGAACGATGGTGTGCAGCAACATCACTCCGCCGGGCGGCAGCGCCTGGTAGGCCATTTTGAAGAAGCGGCCGTAGCGCTGCCGGCCGAAGTGCTCGAACGCGCCGATGGACACGATGCGGTCCACGGGCTCGTGGAACTTCTCCCAGCCCTCCAGCAGCACCCGCCGGCTGCGGGGGGTGTCCATCTGATCGAAGGACTGCTGCACGTGCTCGGCCTGGTTTTCCGACAGCGTGAGGCCGACGACGTTGACGTCGTACTTCTCGATGGCCCGCTTCAGCGCGCCACCCCAGCCGCAACCGATGTCCAGCAGCGTCATCCCCGGCTCGAGGTTCAGCTTTCCCAGCGCCAGGTCGAACTTCGCAATTTGGGCTTCTTCGAGAGTCATGTCATTACTCTCGAA
>NZ_LZLL01000449.1:0-14741 GCF_001669335.1 Mycobacterium sp. 1245852.3
CGTACACCCCACCCTCGTGCAGGCGGATCTTGGCGCCGTCCTTGACCTTCTTGAAGATGTCCGGGCCGGCCTCGTCGATCAGCGTCACCCCGTTGTTGACCAACACCTCGGGACCCATGTTCGGGTAGCGGCCCGACACCGACGGGGAGGCGTTGACGACCGCGGCGATGTCGGCTTCCACCAGCGCGTCGGCCGTGATGCGGTCCAGGTCCAGGACGTCGAGCACGACGATGTCGCCGGGGCACACCCTACGGAGCAGTCGGTCGATGTTCCGGTCAACGCGGGCGGTGCCGACGAGGCCCGGCCGGGCGGGGTTACGGGAGAGCAGGCCTGACATCTTCATGGGGGCGATTCTGTCCGCGAAGGGTGGGCGAGGACGGGAGGCGCGCCGTAACATCAGCCTCAGAAGTTATCTAGAGTCCCACGAGTCACATCTGTATTACGCGTTCCGGACGGTTAGATCTCATCCTTCTGCGCCGCCTCGAGCAGTTCGCGGGCGTGCGCGCGGCCGCTGTCGGATTCGCCCAGCCCGGCCAGCATCCGCGCCAGCTCGGCCACCCGCTCGTCGTCGGCGACCCGCCGCACCACGCTGGTCCCCTTCGGCCCGGCGCCATGCACCACCAGGTGCACGTCGGCGTAGGCCGCGACTTGCGGCAGATGGGTGACGACGATGACCTGGTGGGTGCGCGCCAGCCGCGCCAGCCGCCGCCCGATCTGCACCGCCGCCCGGCCGCCCACGCCGGCGTCCACCTCGTCGAACACCATGGTTGTCCCAGCCGCCGAGGCGGCCAGCACCACTTCCAGCGCGAGCATCACCCGGGACAGCTCGCCGCCGGAGGCGCTCTTGGCCAACGGCAGCTGGTCCATTCCACGGTGCGCGGCGAAGCCGAACTCCACCCGGTCGACGCCGTCGGCGCCGGCCCGGGCCAGCTCGCCCGACGGCAGCACCAGCGTGGCCGTGTCGTCGGCGGAGGACGCGGTGTCCGGCACGACATCGACGGCGACGTCGATGCTGAATTGCGCGTCGGCCATCGCCAGCCCGGACAGCTCGGCGGTGACCTCCTTGGCCAGCCGCTTGGCGGCCTTGCGCCGAATCGTGCTGAGATCGACCGCGGCCCCGGCCAATTCGCGCGCGAGCTCGTCGACCCGGCCCGCCAGGGCGGCCAGCCCCTCCTCCGAGACGTCGAGCTGGGCCAGCCGCTGTCGCGACTCCTGGGCCCAGGCGAGCACCCCGTCGATATCCGCGGCGTACTTGCGGGTCAGCGTGCGCAATTCCGCCTGCCGGGCCAGCTTGGATTCCAGCGCGCCGGCATCGGCCGGCAGCTCGTCGAGGAAGCCGCCCAGTTCGCCGGCGGCGTCGACGACGACGGTCAGCACCTCGTCGAGCTGGCCGGCCAGCGCCACCAGCTTGGCGTCGTCCGTGGATTCCAGTGCGGCCCTTGCCTTTCCGAGGCTGTCGGTCGCGCTGAACCCGGACCCGTCCGCCTCATCCGAGGACAGGGCCGCCCGGGCGGCGGCCGCCGCCTCGCGCAGGGTGTCCAGCTCGGAGAGCCGCACGATCTCGGCGACCAGGGCGTCGTCCTCGCCGGGTTGCGGGTCCACGGCGTCGATCTCGTTCAGCGCGAAGTTCAGCCGGTCGGCCTCCAGCGCGAGCTCGCGCATCCGGTGGCGGCGGTCCAGGAGGTCGCGCCGCGCGGAGAGCCAGGCGTCACGCAGTTTGCAGTAGCGCTCCAGCGCTGGGCCGGCCTTCGCGAACCGGTCCAGCGCGCCGCATTGCTCCTCAGGCCGCATCAGGCGCAGCTGGTCGTTCTGCCCGTGCAGGGTCAGCAGCCCGGCGGTGAAGTCGCCCAGCGACTTGGCCGGCACGCTGCGGCCGCCGAGGTAGGCCCGCGACGGCCCGTCCCGGCTGACCGAGCGCAGCGCGATCACGCTGCCGTCCTCGTCGCGTTCGGCGCCCGAGGCGTCCAGCATCTCGTCCAGCTTCACCACCACGGCCTCATCGAGATCGGTTGTGGTGAAACGGCCTTCGACCACCGCACGATCGGCGCCGGACCGCACCCGGGTCGCGTCCGCGCGGGCACCGCCGAGCAGGTGCAGCCCGGTCACCACCATGGTCTTGCCGGTTCCGGTCTCGCCGGTCAGGACGGTCAGGCCGCGGTCGAACTCCCCGACCGCGGCGCTGATGGCACCGAGCGACTCGATGCGGATTTCGGTCAGCATTCAGTCAGCACCTGTGCAAGAGCAGTCAGTTCCCGCGCCACCCGGTCACCGGCAACCGGAACTTGCGCACCAACCGGTCGGTGAAGGGGGCGCTGTCCAGCCGGGCCCATTTCACCGGTGTGTCGCAACGCTTTACCTCCAGCCGGCTGCCCGCGGGAATCAACATTTCGCGGCGACCGTCGCAGAACACCAGGGCGTCGTGCCCGTCGGCCTCGATCTCGATCGCGATGGTGGCGTCCGGGCTGGTCACCATGGGCCTGCCGAACAGCGCGTGAGCGTTGTTGGGTACCACCAGGATTGCCTCGAGGTCCGGCCACAACACCGGCCCGCCGGCGGAGAACGCGTAGGCGGTGGACCCGGTAGGCGTCGAGACCAGCACACCGTCGCAGCCGAACGCCGAGACCGGGCGCCCGTCGATCTCGAGGACCACCCCGAGCACGCCGAGCCGCGGACCCTTTTCCAGGCTGACCTCGTTGAGCGCCCAACCATGCACGGAGACGTCACCACCCTGGCGGACCATGACGTCGAGCGTCAGGCGGTTCTCCACCCGATAGTCTTGTGCGACAACGTGTTCCAGCACCCGATCGATCGCCTCGGCCTCCGCCTCGGCCAGAAAGCCGATGCGGCCCAGGTTGATGCCCAGCACCGGGATGTTGGCGTTGCGCGCCAGTTCGGCGGCCCGCAGGAAGGTGCCGTCGCCGCCCAACGCCAACACCAGTTCGCAACCCTCGGCGGCCTGGGGGTCGGCGTTGACCACCTCGATCTCGATGCCCAGCGCGCGCATGTCGTCGGGGGCCAGGTGCAGCGGCCCCTTGTCGACCGCCTCGGCGGACAGCACGCGAAGCCCGATCCCGTTGTCGCCCAGCACCTTCTGCACGCGTCGCGCGGTCTCGGTGGCCTCGTCGCGGCCGGTGTGGACCACCATCAGGACGGTGCGGGGAGCATCTTCGTTCACTGTGGCCCGCTTTCCACCGCGTGGCGTACCGCCGTCGCCAGGTCGTCGCCGCCCAACGGCCGATCGGTCTGGGCGCGCAGCCGCAGGAAGTACTCGACATTGCCCGACGGCCCCGGCAGCGGGCTGGCGGTGACATCGACGGTGTGCCAACCCAGCCCGCTCGCGCGGCGGGCGACCGCCAGCACCGCGTCGGCGCGCAGGACGGGGTCGTGCACCACACCCCCGGCGCCGACCAGGCCCTTGCCCACTTCAAACTGCGGCTTCACCATGGGAACGATATCCGCGTTCGGTGCGGCACATCCAGCCAACGCCGGCAATACCGTGGATAGCGAGATGAAGGACAGGTCGGCCACCACCAGGTCGACCGGCCCGCCGATCGCCTCGGGCGCCAGGTCGCGGACGTTGGTCCGCTCGACGACGACCACCCGCGCGTCGCTGCGCAGCGACCACGCCAGCTGGCCGTATCCCACGTCGACGGCGACCACTTCGCTCGCGCCGCGATCCAGCAGCACTTCGGTGAAGCCGCCTGTCGACGCGCCGGCGTCCAGGCAGCGACGGCCCGCGACCGCGATCTCGAAGGCGTCCAACGCGCCGTTGAGTTTGTGCGCCCCGCGCGAGACCCAGGCCCGCTCGCCGTCCTCGGCGACGGTCAGGGCGGCGGTGACGGCGACGGCGGTGCCCGGCTTGCGCGCCGGCATCCCGTCGATGCTCACCTTCCCCGCGCCGATCAACTCCGCGGCCTGCTGACGTGACCGGGCCAGGCCGCGCCGGACCAGCTCGGCGTCAACCCGGGCGCGTCGAGACATCCGCGCACTCAGCCCTTCTCCGCCGACTCCAGCGCGGCCAGCAGCACGTCGTGCGCCTCGGACAGGCGGCGGGCGATCTCTTCGAGCTCGTCGAGTGACGGCACCTGCTCGGGGTCTGCACCGTCCCCGGGCTGCGGCAACCGGGCGAGCAGGGCGTCGATTTCAGCGCGAATCTGATCGGGATCGATAGTCATCGCGTTCCTACGCTAGTCACCCGTCAGTCGGTGCGCACCAAAGACCAGCGCCCCAGCGCGGCGCGGGCGTCGTCGTCACCGGCCTCGATGCGCACCTCGCCGGAACCGGAGCCGGAGCCGGAGCCGGAGCCGGACCGCGCGTACACCGCGGCGGCCACCGCGCGGACGATCGACAGGCCGTCCCCGTCGTCCGACCCGTCGGCGCTGACGGTGATCGCGGTGTCGGCGACGTCGATCCGCCAGCCCGGCTGCGGCCCGACCTTGAGCCGCTCGCCGTCGGCGTGCAACGCGCGCAGGTCGTGGCCGATGTAGGTGGGGCGCCGGGCGGGCTCGGCGTACACCGCGTCCCGCGCGGAATTGACCCCGGTGAGCACCATCAGGCTGGGCAACTCGGCGGCGTTGGCGCCCTCGATGTCGGTGTCGAGGCGATCGCCGACCACCAGGGGGGCGCGAAAGTCGCCGCGGGCCGCGGCGTCGCGCAGCAGTCCCGGCGCCGGCTTGCCCGCGACCTGGGGCTCGCCGCCGGTGGCCGCCCGCAGCGCGGCCACGAACGATCCGTTGCCGGGCAGCAGCCCGCGCTCGGTGGGCAGGGTCAGGTCGACGTTGGACGCCACCCAGAGCGCGCCGGCCCGGATGGCCAGCGCCGCCTCGGCCAGCTCCGGCCACCCGAGGGTCTGGGACAGGCCCTGCACGACGGCGGCCGGGTCGTCGTCGTAGCTGCGCACCGGGCGCAGTCCGACGGCCGTGACCTCGTCGGCCAGGGCGTCGGTGCCCACGATCAGCACCGGTGCGCCCGGCGGCAACTGGTCGGCCAGCAGCCGGGCGGCGCTTTGCGCGCTGGTGGCGACGTCGTCGGCGACGGCGGTGAAGCCCAGCTCGGTCAGGTGCGCGGCCACCTCCTCGGCGCTGCGCGAGGCGTTGTTGGTGACGAAGTACGCGCGGCTGCGCACCCGCGCCAGCGCCTGCACCGCGCCGTCGGTGGGCCGACGGCCGCGAAACATCGTGCCGTCCAAATCGATGAGCAGGCAGTCGTATTGCTGCGCAAGGGTTTTGGGCTGTTCGGCGGCCATGTCAGCCGAGTTCACTGACCCGGTCTTCGGCGTCGGTGACACCGTCGACGTCGGCGGCGGCGGAGCGCAGGAACCATTGCAGCGCCTCGTCGGCGCGGCCGAGCGCCAGCAGTGTGTCCGCGTAGGCGTAGAACAGCCGCGCCGCCGTGCTGCCGGTGCGGCCCGGATCCAGTTGCGGCGTGGACAACACGGTCAGCGCCTGTTCCAGCTGGCCCAGGTCCGCGCGCGCCCCGGCCGCGACGATGCGCAACTCGTCGGCGTCGTCCCCGGACAGTTCGGCGGCCTCAGGCCCGCGCGCGAGCTCGATCGCCCGCTCCGGGCGGCCAAGTCCGCGTTCGCAATCGGCGATCAGGGCCAGCAGCGGGGACTTGCTGCCCATCCGGCGGGCCGCACGCAGTTCCGCGAGCGCCTGCGACCAGTCGCCGCAGTGGTAGGCGGCGATGCCGACCGCTTCCCGAATGGTGGCGAGCCGGCTGGACCGGGCGCGCGCCGCCCGGGCGTGGCTCAGGGCGGCCTGCGGGTCTTCGTCGAGCAATTCGCCCGCGGCCACCAGGTGGCGCGCCACCGCGTCGGCGGTGGCGCGGTCCAGGGTGCTCAGCTCGCGGCGGATGTCGGGTGCCAGCTGCTTGGCCTCCACTCCGGGCGGTATCGGCGGGCCGCCCTGCGGCGAGCGCTCGGCCTGGCCGTCGCGGCGTCCGGCGCTCTGCGGCTGGACCGGGCGCGCACGGCCCGGACCCGACCAGCCGTTGGATGCCGGCCGCCCCCGCCGCTCGCCGCGCTGTCGTTGCCTGTCGTCGACCACGCTGCCGAGAATACGGGCAGCGCCACGCCTAACTTTGCAGCCGGTTACCCAGCAGGGGCGCGATCACCGCCGGACAGTAGGTCGCGATCGCGACGATGGTGAACCGGCCCGCCATCTCGTACGACATTCCGTTGCCCTCGGCCATCCTGGACGTCACCTCGTCGAACGACCCGCCGGGCTCGAACAGCATCGGGCACACCGACTGCCCCATCGCCATGGTGCTGGTCGGCTGCGTGTAGGCGATCCCGGCGTTCGTCAGCGCCGACAGGAAGGCATTGCCCAGCATGTCCGCGCGGATGGGTGCCGACAGCGCCGCGGCCAGCGCCACCAGGCCGGCGATCACCCCCAGGATCCGCAGGGCGGTGGACCGCACACGCGTCGCGAAAATCACCGTGACAACAGTGGTCGCCCACGGTCACGTCGACGACACGGGCAGGTAAAGATCTGTGCACGCACGCGTTTTGCGGCGCCCCCCGGCGGCCGGTCGGGCTAGAGCTTTTCGACCCCGGCGACCGTGCGCTTGCCGCGGCGCAGCACCAGCCATTTGCCGTGCAGGAAGTCCGACGGTTGCGGCGCCCATTCCTCGCTCTCGATGCGGACGTTGTTGACCGAGACGCCGCCCTCGCCGAGCGTGCGGCGCGCGGCCTTGCGGCTCTCGGACAGGCCGGTGGCGACCAGCAGGTCCACGATCCCGTCCGGGCCACCGGGTTTGAGCTCGGCGACCGAGGTCTCGCGCAGCGCCGCCGCCAGCGTGGCCTCGTCCAGCCGGTCCAGCTCGCCCTGCCCGAACAGCGCCCGGCTGGCGTGCTCGACGGCCTCGGTGGCCGCCTCGCCGTGCACCAGCACGGTCAGTTCGCGCGCCAGCCGCCGCTGGGCGGCGCGCTGCTGGGGACGCTCGGCGGTCGCCTGCTCCAGCTCGCCGAGCTCGTCGGCGGTCAGGAAGGTGAACCAGCGCAGGTAGCGGACGACGTCGGCGTCGGCGGTATTGAAGAAGTACTGGTACCAGGCGTACGGCGTGGTCAGCGCCGGGTCCAGCCACAGGCTGCCACCGCCGGTGGATTTGCCGAACTTGGTGCCGTCCGCGGCCGTCACCAGCGGCACCGTCAGCGCGTGCACCGAGGCGGACAGCTGCTGGCGCACCAGCCGCACGCCGGCGATGATGTTGCCCCACTGATCGGAGCCGCCGATCTGCAGCGTGCAGCCGTACCGCCGGTGCAGTTCGACGTAGTCGTTGGCCTGCAGGAGCATGTAGCTGAACTCGGTGTAGGAGATGCCGTCGCCGTCGAGGCGCCGCCGCACGGTGTCGCGGTCCAGCATGACGTTGACCGAGAAGTGCTTGCCGAGGTCGCGAAGGAACTCGATCGCCGACAGCGGGCGGGTCCAGTCCAGGTTGTTGACGACGATCGCGCCGGTGGGCGAATCGTCGAAGTCGACGAAGCGCCGCAGCTGTCCGCCGATCCGCTCGGTCCATTCGGCGACGGTGTCGGCCTCGTTGAGGGTGCGCTCGCCGACGTCCCGCGGGTCGCCGATCATGCCGGTGGCCCCGCCGGCGAGCACGAGCGGGCGATGGCCGGCGCGCTGGAAGCGGCGCAGCGCCAGCAGGGGCACCAGGTGCCCGGCGTGCAAGCTCGGCGCGGTGGGGTCGAAGCCGGCGTACACCGTCAGCGGCCCGCGCTGCGCTTCGGCGGCCAGCGCATCGAGGTCGGTGGACTGCGCGATCAGGCCGCGCCAGCCCAGCTCGTCGATGATGTTCTCGCCCATGTCCAAGATCCTTTCACCCCAGATCGGTTCGGCTAGTCGCTGGCGCCCGGCGCCGCCGCGCGGGGACTGCGGCGGTAGGCCGAGACCTCCGGGCGCCCGGGCAACCACAACCGCCACGGCCGGTCGGCGGCCTGGCTGACGCCGACCCGGGGGCCGGCCGACGCGGTCAGCGGTTCGTGCAGTTCCAGGCGCACCGGGCTGTCGCGCGCGAACAGGTCGATGCCGTTGTCCTCCATGGTGATTCCCATGGCAGCGCACAGGTTGCCCGGACCGCGCGCCAGCGCCGCGGTGTGCACCAGCTCGCCGCGGCGGGCGCGGGCGACCTCGGTGCCGTCCTCGATGGCGGCGGCCCGCAACAGGACCGCGGCGGCGGTGCCGTCGGGCCCGCAGGACACGTTGGCGCAGACGTGGATCCCGTGGCTGCGGTAGGTGTAAAGCCGCCCCGGGGGCCCGAACATCACGAAGTTGCGGGCCCGCAATCCCTTGTACGAGTGGGCGGCGGCGTCGGGCCACGGACCGTCGGGAACTCCCCCATACGCCTCGACCTCGACGACTATCCCGCTCACGCCCCGCGCGGTCAGGGTGGCGCCCAGGAGCCGGCGCGCAGCCTCGACCGGGTCGACTAACAGCTGGGCCGCAGCCGTGCCTTCGCGAAATCGTCCTCGAGCCTCGACCACATCAGATCCTGAATCCTCTTTTCTTAACCCAACGAACCTACCGGCAGTCCGGACGTGGCAGTATCCCGGTGTCCCGTGACCCCAGGGCCGCGAGAAGGAGCCCACCTGATGCATGCGATCGATCCCGCCGCCACCGCGTGGCTGCTGGCCAGCACCGCACTGGTTCTGTTGATGACCCCCGGCCTGGCCATCTTCTACGGCGGCATGGTCCGCACCACCGGCGTGCTCAACATGATCATGATGAGCTTCATCTCCATACCGCTGGTGACGGTGGCGTGGCTGCTGGTGGGCTACACCATCGCCTTCTCCGAGGACGGGGTCGGCGGACTCGCCGGCAACCTCAGGCATTTCGGCATGCTCGGCATCACCCCCGACACCGTGCACGGCACGGTCCCCGAACTGCTCTTCGCCACGTTCCAGTTGACCTTCGCGATCATCACGGCCGCCCTGGTCAGCGGGGCGATCGCCGACCGCGCCAAGTTCGCCGCCTGGATGGTGTTCGTCCCGGTGTGGACGATCGCGGTGTATTCAATTGTCGCGCACTGGGTTTGGGGGTCCGGCGGCTGGCTGGCCAAGCTCGGCGTGCTCGACTATGCGGGCGGGCTCGTCGTCGAGATCGTCTCCGGGTCTTCGGCGCTGGCGCTGGCGCTGGTGCTCGGGCCGCGCATCGGGTTCAAGAAGGACGCCATGCGGCCGCACAACCTGCCGCTGCTGTTCGTCGGTGTCGGGCTGCTGTGGTTCGGCTGGTTCGGGTTCAACGCCGGTTCCGCCTTGGCCGCCAACGGAACCGCCGCGGCCATCTTCCTCAACACCCTGGTGGCCGGATGCCTGGGCATGCTCGGCTGGCTGTCGGTCGAACAGATCCGCGACGGCCGGCCCACCACGTTCGGTGCGGCGTCGGGAGTGGTCGCCGGCCTGGTCGCCATCACCCCGTCCTGCGGCACCGTCAACACGCTCGGCGCGACCGTCGTCGGACTCGCGGCCGGCGTCGTGTGCGCGTTCGCGGTGGGCGCGAAACTGCGCTTCAACTATGACGATTCGCTCGACGTGGTAGGCGTGCACTTCGTCGGCGGCGTGGTCGGTGTGTCGTTGATCGGCCTGTTCGCCACCGCGGTCATGACGGCGGGCCCGCGGGGCCTGTTCTACGGGGGCGGCTTCGGCCAGTTGGGCAAGCAGGCGCTGGCGATCGCGGTCGTCGCCCTCTACGCGTTCACGATGACGTTCGTGTTGGGCAAGGCGATCGACCGGCTGATCGGATTCCGGGTCAGCGCCGAGGACGAGACCACCGGCGTCGACCTCACCCAGCACGCCGAAACCGCCTACGCCGAAGGCGTGCACGGGCACCTGCCGCAGCGCCGCCCCGCGACCGGCGAGCGCTTCAACTAGGCCCGTCGGCGCGGCGCTAGCGGCCGTGCCAGCCGTTTAAAACTCACTACGGCGACGGAACCGCGACCCCTCGCGCCGTCGTCGGCAGCCCTTGACAACCCGGCGCGACGCGACGATTATTCATCGCATGATGAGTTCATCCCGTGATGAATTAATTGCCGGCCCCGCGGAGCCGGCGGTGCGCATCGATCACCTGCGCGTCATCCGCGGCAAACGCCCGGCCCTGCACGACTTCTCCGTGCAGATCGCCAAGGGCAGCATCACCGGCCTGCTCGGACCGTCGGGCTGCGGCAAGACCACACTGATCCGCTGCATCGTCGGCACCCAGATCCTCACCAAGGGCACCGTCACCGTGCTCGGCAAAACCGCCGGCAGCGCCGAACTGCGCCACCGCGTCGGTTACCTGCCGCAAGACCCGACGATCTACAACGACCTGCGGGTGGTGGACAACGTCCGCTATTTCGCCGCGCTGTACGGGTTCGACGGCCAGGCCGCCGACGCCGCCATCGACCGGGTGGGGTTGACCGATCACCGAACCGCCTTGTGCGCCAACCTCTCCGGGGGTCAGCGCACCCGGGTGTCGCTGGCCTGCGCGCTGGTGTGCCAGCCCGACCTGCTGGTGCTCGACGAGCCGACGGTGGGCCTGGACCCGGTGCTGCGCGCGGATCTCTGGGAGCAGTTCGCCGAACTGGCCCGCGGCGGCACCACGCTGCTGGTCTCCAGCCACGTGATGGACGAGGCCGATCACTGCGGCGATCTGCTGCTGATGCGTGACGGCCGGTTGGTCGCCCACACCACCCCAACCCAACTGCGAGAGGACACCGGATGCACGTCACTGGAGGACGCGTTTCTGTCCATCATCAAGCGCAGCACCATGCGCGAAGCGGGCTGACGCTGCGCGGCTACACCGCGACGACGGCGCGCATCCTGCGCCAGCTGGCCGGCGACCGCCGCAGCGTCGCGATGATCCTGTTGGTGCCGGTCCTGGTGATCACGCTGATGTACTTCATGTTTGAGAACGCCCCGCACCGCCCGGGCGGCCCGACCCCGTTCGACAACGCCTGCCTTATCCTGCTGGGCCTGTTCCCGTTGTTCGTGATGTTCATCATCACCGCGATCACCATGCAACGTGAACGGGCCTCCGGGACGCTGGAGCGCATTCTGACGACGCCGCTGCGGCGCCTCGATCTGCTGATCGCCTACGGCACCGCCTTCTCCGTCGCCGCTGCGGCGCAAGCGATTCTGGCGTGCATCGTCTCGTTCTGGCTGCTGGGTTTCGACACGGCGGGCAGCCCGGTCTGGGTGTTCGTCATCGCGATCGTCAACGCCGTGCTGGGCGTCGGCCTTGGCCTGCTCTGTAGTGCGTTCGCCCGCACCGAGTTTCAGGCCGTGCAGTTCATTCCCCTGGTAATGGTGCCGCAGCTGTTGCTGGCCGGCATCATCGTGCCGCGGGCCCTGATGCCACACTGGCTGCAATGGATCAGCAACGTGCTGCCGGCCAGCTACGCGCTGGAGGCCTTACAGCAGGTGGGTGCCCACCCGGACCTGACGTTCATCGCGGTGCGCGACATCGTCGTGGTGCTGGGCTTCGCCCTGGCGGCGCTGTGCCTGGCCGCGGCCACGCTGCGGCGGCGGACGCCCTAGTGGCGATCGCAAGCGCGGCGCAGCCGGGCGCGGCGGGTCGCCACGGAGCGGTAGTGGCGATCGCAAGCGCGGCGCAGCCGGGCGCCTGGTGACGGCCACCAGCGCCGGGCGCCGGCGGCGGGGGCGGCCGGCCGGTGTCTCCGACAGCCGCGACCGCATCCTGGCCAGCGCGCGAGAGCTGTTCGCCAGCAAAGGAATCCGTAACACCTCCATACGGGCGGTGGCCGCGGCGGCGGGCGTGGACTCGGCGCTGGTGCACCACTACTTCGGCACCAAGGAGCAGCTGTTCGCCGCGGCCGTGCACATCCCGATCGACCCGATGGAGGTCATCGGCCCGCTACGCGAGGTGCCCGTCGAGGAGCTCGGCTACCGGCTGCCCTCAATGTTGTTGCCGCTGTGGGACTCCGAGATCGGTGCGGCGTTCATCGCCACGCTGCGATCGATCCTGGCCGGTTCGGAAACCAACCTGTTCCGCACCTTCATCGAGGACGTGATCGCCGTCGAAGTCGGCAGCCGCGTGGACAATCCGGCGGGCAGCGGAACCCTGCGCATCCAATTCGTGGCCTCGCAGCTGGTGGGCGTGGTGATGGCGCGCTACATCCTGGCACTGGAGCCGTTCGCGTCGCTGCCGCCCGAGCAGGTCGCCCGGACCATCGCGCCGAACCTGCAGCGCTATCTCACCGGGGATCTGCCGGATGGTCTTGTGCCATGATCCGCGCGTGCTCGTCGTCGCCGACGTCGCGGGCCTCGTCGATCAGCAGCACCGGGATGCCGTCCTCGATGCGGTAGGCGCGCCGCAGCCTCGGGTTGTAGAGCAGTTCCTCGCCGACCAGCACCAGCGGGCCCCGGTCGTCCGGGCACACCAGGATGTCGAGCAATGCCCGGTCAATCATCGTCACCTCGATACACGGCGCTCAATTCCGCCCGCACAGCGGGCGTCAACCTACGGTACTGCTCGCTGGCGGTGTCGAAATACCAAGCCTGGCGCCCGGACTTGGGAATCCCGGCCGCCCGCAGCGCGCTGACGGTGGGACGGTAGGTCGCGCTCAGGTTCATTTCCGGTATGACACACACGATGTCGGGGCCCAGTCCGATCGGCAGGTCCGCGAAGGCTTCGGTCAGATCCGCCGCGGTGATGCTGGCCCCGGGCAACAGCGTCACGGCCGACACCGCGACATCGAGGTTCCCGAACGGCACGTTGTAGGTGACCGCGAGGTCGACACCGTTGATGCACCCCAGCGCGTCGGTGACCGGCTCGGCATAGACCAGGCCGCGCGCGGTGTGCACCACCGAGCCGCGCCGGCCCGCCAGCCAGTAGTCGCCGTCGTCGTCGCGATAGAACAGGTACTCGGTCGATATCCAGGTGTCGCCGGCGGCGAAGACGCCGCGTTTGACCGAGGCGCTCGGATCGATCGGGCCGTTGGAGGCCGCGAGCAGGACCCCGACCTCCTTGGGTGCGGCGATCTGCACGAAGCCGCGTTCGTTCTCCAGGATCAGATCGTGCTCGGCGTCGTAGGCGCCCAGCTCGATGCGCCCGGCGCCCGGCAGCGGTCGGCCCTTGCTGCCGACCTTGGCGCCGGACACGTTGGCCAGCACCGCCTGCCCGTCGGTGGTGGCGAAGAACTCGACGACGTGGGCCGGCGCGAACGCCTCGACGACGCGCCCCCACAGCCCGGTCGGCATGCCGGAACCGATGAACAGCCGCACCGGGTGATTGCCCTGCAGCACGAACGCCGGGTCGTCGACGATCTCGCGGAGCATGGCCCAGGTGTAGGACACCACCGTGACGCCGTACTGGCGCACCTCCTGGACGAATCGGTTCCGGTCCAGGCCCCGCGACAGCGCGATGCGGGTGCCGCCGACCACCGCGCCGCCGAGGCTGACCAGCAACGCCGACTCGTGGTGCAGCGGCGTCAGGCAGTAGACGGTGTCGCGGCGGTCCAGGGCGGCCGTCGAGGCGGTGCCGAAGGCCGACACCGCCCAGCGGTAGTTGGTGATCTGCCTGGCCACCAGTTCGCCGCCGGCCGCGGTGAACGCGATGAACGCCAGGTCCCGGGCCAGTCCCGGGTTGGGGCGATACCAGCCGGGCAGCTCGACGGCGTCCGGGTCGATCTGTTCCATGTCGATGACGTCGGAGTCCTCGGGCAGGTGCAGGTCCCGCGACTCGCCGCCGCCGAGCACCAGCACCTGGCGCAGGCCTTGGCGGTCGGAGCCCAGCACCGCGTCGAGGTTGGTGGGGTCGGTCAGCAGCTCGGTCACTCCCCCGAGCCGCACCGAGGCGGCCAGGTCGGTGTCGGGCCGCATCACCACCGCGATGGCGCCGAGCCGGGACAGCGCGGCGATGGCCACCAGCGCGCTGGGCCGGGTCTCCATCAGCACGCCGACACGATCGCCCTGTCGCACCCCGACGTCGATCAGGCCGCGGACGACGTTGTTGACGCGCCGGTTCACCGCCTCGTAGGTATGCACGCGGCCGTCGAACAGCAGGAATTCGCCCTGCGGGGCGTCGTGGGCCTGCTCTTCGATGATGCGGCCCAGCGAGATTCGGGTGTGGTCGTTGATCTGGCCCAGGCGGACCAGGCGGGGCAGGGTCCGGGCCGTCTCGACGGCGAGGGTGCGCACGGACTTGTTGGCGGCGACGACGGTGTTGGCCGCGCCACGCGCGATGCCCAGCGCCGCTTCGGAGGCCTCCCCGAGGCCGTGCGCGATCCGGGAGCTGAGCGCCACCCCGCTGTCGGTGTGCTCCGCGGGCTGGTCGGCCATCAGGTCGATGCTGGTGGGTTTGTCGCCGCCGGTGGACAGCCACTTCACCCATTCGGCAACCGTCGGCCAACTGTGCTGTGCCGCTTTGGATCCCACGACCAGGCCGAAATGCCCTGTGCGGATGGTGTATTCGTAGACTTCGGCGTTGGGGGCAGCCCGCCGGATGCCGCGCACCGAGGCGGGCTGTCCGATGTCGTCGACCTCGCCGACGAACGCCAGCACGGGGCAGGTGATGTCGGTGAGCGTGACCATCTGGCCGTTGACGGCGAAGCCGCCGGTCATCATCCGGTTGTGGGCGATGAACTGCTTGAGCAGCTCGGAGATCGCCGGACCCGACCACGCGATCCAGCCTTCGCGCTCGAGGAATCGGCGCTGCTGCTCGCGCGGCAGCAGCGCCTCGCGGTCGTGCAGCTGGCGCAGGAAGTCCACCCGCGCCTTGGCGGTCTTGAGCGGGTCGAGCATC
>NZ_LZLL01000450.1:0-1854 GCF_001669335.1 Mycobacterium sp. 1245852.3
TGCTCGTGCGGAAGCGTCCGTTCAACAAGCAGGCGCGTGATTTCGGCCTGGACTGGCCCGCGGATGCCCTGACCATGATCGGCATGAAGCGCCTGACCAGCTTGCAGAACTGCGTCGAGAAGGTGCTGGAAGAGGACGTTCCCGGCGACCTGGTGGAGTGCGGTGTGTGGCGCGGTGGCGCTTCCATCCTGATGCGCGCCGTGCTGGCGGCCCACGGGGACGAGAAGCGCACCGTATGGCTATGCGATTCCTTCGCCGGAGTGCCGCCCCCGGATACCGTGAATTACAAGGCGGACAAGGGGATTCGGCTGCACCGCCACGCACGCATCCTGGGCGTGCCTGAAGCGGATGTCAGGTCCAATTTCGAGCGCTATGGGTTGCTCGATGACCAAGTTCGTTTTGTTCCGGGTTGGTTCAAGGACACCCTGCAGGATGCCCCGATCGAACGCATTTCGGTGTTGCGGCTGGACGGCGATCTGTATGAATCGACTATTCAGGCGCTTGATGCGCTCTATCCGCGGCTGTCTTCCGGGGGGTTCTGCATCATCGACGATTACCACGCCATCGATGCGTGTGCGCAGGCCGTGAAGGACTACCGCACCAAGCACGGCGTGACCGACGAGATCGTAGAGATCGACGGCACCGGCGTGCTGTGGCGCAAGTCGTGAGATAGCTGAAACGCTCAGTGTACGAGATGGTTTCCCCTCTAGCGAGGGATAGTCGAAGCACGATCGTGGCGCACCCGTCACGTCTGGCCGGAACGCCGTGCACACCGATGTTATGGTTGCCGCCGTGGCACCAGGGCTGACAACTGGCACTCGCCTCAGGATGTGGTGGGTGCGCACCGAATACTGGCTCGCACGTACGCTGCTGCCCGACGTCTACGCCAACGACGCTTTGATCACGTTCAACAACTTCCACGGCTTCCTCGATGATCCAGACTTCCAGCGCGCCTACCGGCGCGGTGCCAAATCTCTCGGCAACGAGGACTGGTACCAATGGCAATGGCGGGTACATGTCGGGCTCTGGGCCGCGGCGGGTGCCAGCCAGCTCGAGGGCGATTTCGTCGAGTGTGGCGTCAGCTACGGCTTTTTGAGCAGCGCGATCATGGAGTACCTGGACTGGGATCGGCTGGGCAAGACGTTCTACCTGCTCGACACCTTCGCAGGATTAGACCCGCGATTCGTCAGCGAGAACGAACGCCAGGCCGGGGCGCTGGCAACGAGCGAAGGTCACCTGCGCAACGGGATGTACGCCAACGGCGTTGAGAGCGTCCGGGCGAATTTTGCGCAGTGGAAGAACCAGCGGATCATCGTGGGCGCGGTCCCGGAAACACTCGAGCAGGTGGATGCGCCGTCGGTGGCCTACCTGCACATCGACATGAACTGTGCGCCCCCCGAAGTCGCTGCGCTGCGATTCTTTTGGCCGCGCCTCACGCCCGGCGCCTTTGTGCTGCTGGACGACTACGCGAATCGTGGGCGCGACGAGCAGCGCACCGCCATGGACGAGGTGGCCGGCGAGCTGGGCGTGAAAATCTGCTCATTGCCTACTGGCCAGGGCCTACTCATCAAACCGGCGCGCTGAGCCCGCTGGTAAACGTAAACCCGCCTTACTCAATCCCTTTCCGGCGGGCGGCGGCTTCCAGCAGGTCGGCGGTGCGCTCGATGCTGGCGGCGGGTTTCGTCATCCGAGCGGCGAACTCGCGGGTGCGCACGGCGTAGTCCGGGGCGAGGATCTGGCGCAGGTCCGCGAACAGCGTTTCGTCGGAGGTGGCCGAAAAGCGCCTCGCAGTGCCCAATTTCAGCCGCTTGATCGACGCGGCCCAATACGGTTGATCGGCCGAGCTCCACAGGG
>NZ_LZLL01000451.1:0-14440 GCF_001669335.1 Mycobacterium sp. 1245852.3
AATCCTTTATCGAGGACGCGGCCATGACGCGCGAGATAGCACGGCTCTGAAGTGCCTTTAGACGCGTCACCGACGACGATATCGGGCCCTGGCAAGCGATCGATCGGCTACCTCTTGGCGACGCTGCGGAGACGCCGAGCTTACCATGTCTCCATGCTGTCGTCGGTGACGCGTCTAAAGGCACTTCAGAGCCGTGCTATCTCGCGCGTCATGGCCGCGTCCTCGATAAAGGATTCGCGCCGTGCCGGGTAGCGCTGGCGTCTGGGTCGGTCGTAGGACGAAGATCTTGACGCAAGCATCGTACGAATCCGGTCTAATCCTATGACGATGGCTGCGATGGCCGAGTGGCGCAAGCCATGACCCGGCACCAAAGCAATCAGCTCGCGACGGCGACCGATCACTTGTCGCCCGTGTGCTTGGTCCATGCCCTGAACCTAAAATTATTGGTTCGGGCCCACATCGCCCTCAAGGTGGATCTCGAGATACTCCCGTGGTAGGAGCCCGAGAACCTTGGCATGGTTCTTCAGTGCCATCCGGAGGCTCACGCGACTGTTACGAGCGCGCGATCGCCGAGGGTGACCTACGCGTTGTGGCACAAGCACGGCTAAGCAGGTCGCCGTTGACTGGATCCCATGGACGTGGTCCCACGTGATCAACCAATTGAGATCAGGCCACCCGTACGGCGCTACGAATCTGAACTGTCTGAGCGCCTATTAGTTAGGTGTCATGAGCGCGGGATTACTGTGCGTCGCGACACTGATTAGTGACGTGCCAAATCATTAGCGCTCCGACCATGGTCGACAGCCAGACCCGGCCAGCGGCATCGGGGCACATCGTCGCATTTCGCAAGCGCGCGACCGTTGCGTCGACCCGGGTCCCAACCAAGCGTGGGCCGTGCAATCTTGACTATTCCACGGCACGGCTGGCGAGTATCGAGCCTTGTAGTAATCTTAGTACATACTTGGTACTTGCTTGTGAAACGGGAGTACATTGGCAGACGGGACCACCCGACCTCCTGGGTGCAGCCGAATTGGCAGCGAAGGTCGCAAACCTTTTGAGATCATGTGCAGATACACTGAACGGTCGGTGTCCAACGCAGCCGCAGCTGAGGTTATCACCAAACAGACGGGTCTGTTGATCAGCTCAAACTGGATCTGGCAGCGCTGCGCCGAGATCAAGACAACCCAATCGTGTAGCGCGTACGCGCGATCGCCAAATCCTGCGGTGCCTTCCCGTCCTCCTGCGGCATCCATCCCACAGATTGACCCCCCACTCAGTCTTGCAGGCTTTACATCGCGGTTCCGATCGTTCCGAAAGGGGGAAATATAAATGGCAGTTTCTAATGCGGATCTACTTGCGCTCGCCCGGGGGCTGCCGATCCCCGTTCCCTGGGATAGGGACGCCTTCGTTAAGAACGTAGCTGAGTTGCGTGGTCGGCCAATTAGATTAATCGCGGTTAATACAACCGTATTGGCCGACAGTCCATGCGGTTTATGGCTGACTCGCGATGATGACGATTTGATCTTGCACGAGGCGGGAAGCTCCGAGTACCACATTGATCAGATCGTGTGTCACGAGATTGGCCACATGCTATTGAGACACACACGTTTGCGGCAATTCGGCGATGACAATAATCGCGAGAGTGAACTTTGCCGGACTATCTTGCCGGACATTGACCCAGCTAGTGTGCGCGCGGTGTTGGGAAGAATGGACTACGCCAGCGATCAGGAACGCGACGCCGAGATGTTTGCCAATATGCTTATGATCGCTGCCGCAGAATCCGCGACCAACAGCTCCATGATGCGCACTGTATTTTTCCGACCGCGATGACCGCTACCGTCCCCGGCGACATTGCCTGGCCTCTAATCATTTTCACAGCAATTGTTATCGTAGTGCGTTGCAAATGGTTCAGCCAAAGCCAGTATGAAGCATATTTTAACAACACCTTGTCACTAATGTTTCTCGCCCAGCTACTGCGGGAGAGCGCCGCGGAGCGACTACTTTCTCAGAGTGCGCTGCTGAGCGTAACGGCAGCGCAGCAATTGTCGCTAGGTATCATGATCCTTGCAGCCACCGAATTCATGGGATTCGTGTCCTTATGGTCGACACACTCGCCGACAGAAACATCCCGTCGCCAACGCCATAATCGGATAGTCGCGGCCGTCGTGTTCATAGCTTTTCTTGTTGCAGCTACTCGCGCCAGAGTCGACGGGAAGCTTCTGGAACTCTCCGGTGGCTGGGACGGCGTATTGGCCTGGGGCTTATACGCCGTAATGCTTGTGGCGCTATCCGTGCACCTGTTCCGTATGTGCGTTAAGGAAATTCGCCGACCCGATGTGAAACGCCATGAAAGGCTCGTAGCCGCGGCTGGGATGCTTCTTGCTTTTGCGATCGGCTCTATTACTTTGCAAGCGGTCGCGCTGGAATTACTCGAAGAACTTCACATAGTATACAGCGCCAATTACAGGCTCAGCCTTCATGGATATATCTTTTTCTGGATTACGGTAGCTGCTACCGCCTTGGCGGTTATCCCGTGCGGCATGAATCTCATCGCACATTACGGACTTGATAGAGTTAGCCGAGATTATGGTAAGCTCTCAACATTTCGTCAGCATATGATAAATGCAGTTCCTGAAGTCGATTTTGAACTGGCTCGCCAAAGTAAAGGTCGGCGGAAAACGCTATTAGAGCTTCACCAAACCACTGTCCAAATACGCGATGCAATTCTGCAATTACGGCGGTATTTGCCCGATATCGACCCGGTTGAAATGACGGAGTTTTTCAACAGGCATGCAGTCCCCGTGGATCAGCGCGGAGAAGCCGCGCTGGCTCTTCAGCTTGCCTATGCAGCAGGAGCCAAACGGGCTGGCACACTTGCGACCGCCACGCTCGACTCGGCTGTCATCTTCAGCTCACGACCTAGGACCCTTGAAGAGGAAACGGCCGAATTGTTAAAAATATCTAGATGGTGGCAGTATGCACTCGTCGCCGTCAACCTGAGTTCAGGTACCTCTCCTATTCGCAATGTTAAGATAGGCCCACCAACATGAAGAAACCAGTGCGTGCGATCACGCCCCACTCGGCTCCAATTCCGCACCCGCCTTTTCGCATGCCCTTTATTGGAGATATATTCACTGTCGACTTCGTTAAGCCAGCGCAAGCCTTGGCAAGGCAAGCATGCGAGCTCGGAGGGATATTCGAGCAACGCGTTTTCGGCCATCCTGCGATTATCATATCAGACACGTCGCTAATAGATGAGTTAAATGACGAAAAAGTGTGGGAAAAACATGTAGGACATGTGATCCGTAAGCTTCGACCCATCGGCGGTGATGGGTTATTCACGGCCTATAATGATGAGCCTAACTGGAGCAAAGCTCATAATATTCTTATGCCCGCTTTCACGAGGGCGGCTATGCTAAATTATCATGACAGTATAATCCATACGGTGCAAGAACTTATTAATACGTGGAATATAGGCCCCGCCGGCCGGGGTTGGATTGATATACCCGGCGAAGCGAATCGCCTTACCATAGAAGTCATTTCCCGTGCTGGATTCGGATATGCCTTCAATAAGCTCAGTGACGAAAGCGTCGGGCCCTTCATTGCCGCTGTGCTGCGGGAACTAAGGTACGCAAACCGGCGAACTGATGTACTCCCACGGTACGAACAGCTGTTCATGCGGAAACGCAGAAGGCAGCATTACGAAGACAAAAGATACATCCGCCAGCAAGTCGACAAAATTGTCGAAGCTCGCAAACGTCAACCCCGCAGCAACGAGCGTCGCGACATGCTCGACATCATGCTTCAATCAACCGATCCAGACACTGGCGAGAACCTCGATGACGCAAATGTAGCCAACCAGATATTGACACTGCTCGTGGCGGGCAGCGAGACCTCCGCTAACACGATCGCCTTCGCTTTACATTATCTTTCAGCAAACCCCGACATTTGTGCACGTGCGCGACAGGAGATCGACGAACGGTGGCCCAACCGGAGCCTCCCTGATATCCAGTTCGATGAAGTTGCCAAGTTGCGCTATCTGCGCCGTATCGTCGACGAAACGTTGCGTCTGTGGCCGGTAGCACCTGGCTACTTTCGGCAAGCCAAGCGAGACACCGCTCTCGGCGGCGGGAAATATCGGTTCAAAGCAAAGGATTGGGTTTTCGTCTTGCTGCTCGCAGCTCACCGCGACCCTGCCTGGGGTCCAGACGCCGAAAAGTTCAATCCTGACCGTTTCCTAGCGGAGAATTTGCGGAAGCTTCCACCGCGTACCTACAAGCCCTTTGGCACCGGCCCCCGCTCGTGTATCGGTAGACAATTCGCATTGCACGAAGTCCTGGTCACTCTGGCGATGATTTTGCACCAATATCACCTAGAGCCCGACACTGGCTACCAACTCCAAGT
Organism: Mycobacterium sp. 1245852.3; assembly: GCF_001669335.1. Classification (NCBI taxonomy): domain Bacteria; kingdom Bacillati; phylum Actinomycetota; class Actinomycetes; order Mycobacteriales; family Mycobacteriaceae; genus Mycobacterium; species Mycobacterium sp. 1245852.3. The sequence continues at coordinate 4,405 of NZ_LZLL01000451.1, forward strand.
TTCTGAAACAATCACACTTAAACCGGAGCAACTCCGGCTACGCGTACATCCCAGATAATCTTTCTATCCGCACAAATGCTTATCCAGCTGTAGAGATGACGGGGACTTCGGAGCCTTTTAGGATCGTTCCCTGCCGTCTACGCCGTGGCCACGCTCGTGTCCCCGTAATAAGGCAAAGAGAAGACTCGGTACCGCATCATGGGTCTTCGCGTGCGTCGGTCGCGGCCACGAGGGATGCGCGCATCCCTAGGGCGGCGACCGTCCTGCGGTGGAGCGGCGCCTACAGGCGGGCCGTGCACTGGTTGACGCAGCTGCCGCACCCGATGAGGGCGCGAATCGATTATGTTCGCGCATAGTGGCAGAACGGCATAAGTGCTGGCTGACATCGACGATCGAAAGGGCGCGTGCAGGCGAGTTCTATCCGTCCGAAGATAACGCAAGAAGACGTCCCAACACCCAAACGACTCGCCCGATCGACATGACCGCCGCAATGGCTAAGCCGATCACCACCAACTGCATCCACCAATAGCCAGGGTCACGGTTGGCATCAGAGGCGATTGCGACGAGCGCGCCAACGAAGAGCAGTACAAGGGCCGGCAGAACCGACAGGAAAACCGTGCCGACCCGACGCTTGTCTTCCGCGGGCAGCAGCCTGTCGACGGTCGTGAGCGGCGTTCGCAGTAGATTGACGAGAATCGAAACGCTGGTGAGCGTGAACCCTCCCATCGTGGCCGCGACTGTTGCCAAGATCTGATACAGCACACGACGCGTGTCGTGCGGAACTTCGGTCAGCGCGCAGGGAATCCACCCGGCTTTCGCCAGGCCGGTCCAGGTGCCGACAGTCGCTAGTGCGATGAGCCAATCGATCCAGCGGTGACGGATCCAAAGGTGTTGCGCACGTTCGAAGAAGGTGAATTGGGTGAGCGCGCGGTCAGCGTTGCTCATCGTCGAGCATCTCGATGAAAACATCGGCGAACGGCACCTGATCGCCGGGCACCTCAGGGACTACGGAGAAAAGGTAGTCACGGTTGCGCGTCAGCGACCCTCGAAGGAGTTCCCTTGCATATTCAGTCGAGCGCTCCGGATCGTTCAATCGGTCGGCATCGACTTCGGTTTTCTCGATGAAGTGGTCTTCGAGCAGATCGACCGATCGCGGTGCGCCCGCGATCGTTCCGTGAACGCGCGCACTGTTGAACTCCGACAACGCGCCTGATCCACGCAGGTTCTGGATCAGCTGCACAAATCGCCGACGGATACCGTCTTTGTGGGCCTGCGTTCCTCGCCGGCCGACGGACATACCGATTCGAACCACGCCATCCTGCGCGAGTACACGCGCGCCGTCAAGAGCCTGCACCCAGTCGCCACCGACGAGATCACGGTCGATACGACTCACCGGAATCGCAACGTCGACTCCGGAGACGCGCATATCGTTGAGCACCTGGTCGAGATTCTGGGTCAGGACCGGCTCGATTCCGACATCGATATCGAGCTTCGCCCTGAGGTAGTCAGTAAGGCGTCGAGCACGCGGCCCATCGCCACTCATGAGCATTGCAACGATATTGCGCTTCGCGAAAACGCAATACGTCGGCTCCAGCAACCCCTCCCCTTCGGCCAAACCGATCGCCCGCCGTAGACCAGCCCGGTCCCCAACGCTCGGGAGGTTCTCGCGGCGCACCTTATCGAGGATGAGGATGCGTTTGTTGGTTTCAGCCGCGCCATGGGCAATGAGCACCATGCCATCTCTGCAACGCCGATGGCGGTCCAGCCCTTGTTGCTCGGCCCGCGCGAGCCGCCGCAGTACCTGCTGCACCGGGAACCGGCCGGGCAACGGTGAACCGTCAGGTTGGATCAGTCGCCAGTACTGCACCGTCCGATTCATGGTCCCTCATAACCTTTCCGCGGCCGACGCTACTGGCGACCACCGACATCAGGGTTGCGGCAATCCACTGACGAGTTCGCCGGCATCGATATCAAGGCCATCAGCGATCTTCAAGATGTTGTGCAAAGTGACGTTGCGTCGCCCACGCTCGACCTGCCCGAGATAGGTCCAGTGCAGGCCGATTTCCTCTGCGGCTTTCTCCTGGCTGAGCCCAAGCTCATGCCGTCTGGCGACTACCCGACGACCGAATTCGCGCGTCGCCGGCGAGATCGGCGACTGGGACGGGGCGGGCATGCCCCAAGCCCATAGGTAGCAAGACTATCAATCCAGAGATTATGAATCCCAACACTATAAATCCTGGTATATTGCCTGGGTGCCGTGGTCGACACGGGCGGATTGTGCCGTCATGGGCGCGTCCACGGCGCCCTGCCAACCCAATTGGCCGTTCGCCACCGACCGAAGGAGACACCCCGCGTGTATTGGCGTTCGTTGTTATGGAGGTGTGTTGCCCGACACCGCCACCGGTAACGCAAGGACGGCCCGCAATCGGCAGTCTCTGAACCAGTTTCACGATCTGGCACCCGCCATTCACCGACAGCGGCTCGTGATCGAGGGCTATCCACGAACACGCATCAGCGACCGCGACATCAAGCGGTTCCTCTCCCAATTGTCACGAGAGCTGGACATGACGGAACTTCTCGAGCCGGTGACGCACCGCAGCGATACCTACGGCTGGGCTGGCTGGATTCATTGGGAGACGTCGGGCGCCCACTTTTACGCCTGGGACCAACCCCTGCTGTTCTTCAGCGTCGACATCTACACCTGCAAGTCTTTCGACCCGGCGCGGGCAGTCGAATTCACGCGGCGCTTCTTCGGAGCATCTGAAATCACGTCGAAGGGGTTCTAGATGGCAGACCTGGACCCCGCCCAGTCATCCGCAACGTTCCGCTACGACCTGCCCAACGACGACATCGCCGCCCTCACCGAAAAGCTGATTGCGTCCAAAGTTTCCGCGACCGACGACCGCGTGGTGTGCTACCGCGTGTCCGGCCGCAGCCCGTTCGCCGACATCGGCCGCGCCATCGAATGCCAGGTGTTCCACGACGCCTTCCCCGGCAACGATGCCGCCTTCATGACGACGGAGTACGGCCCGTACGAGCGCGCCAGCTTCTTTTTCCTGTGTGTTGATCGGGAGAAGCAGACACCGATCGGTGCGCTGCGCATCATCCGCGACTCACCGGCGGGGCTCAAGACACTCAACGACCTCGCCCGGACGGACGCGCCAGTCCAGCTCAGCGCGACCGAGATACAGCGCCACCACCAAATCGATACGTTCAAAAACGTCTGGGATGTCGGGACGTTCGCGATCTTGAGCGAATACCGCCGGAGCGGCGCCAGCGCGAGCCTGCAGCTCTACCGCGGCCTCTATGCCTCGGCGCTCGAGGAAGGCGTCGACCACCTCGTCGCGATTTTCGACAAACTCCCGTATCTCGCCGCGACCGACTATCTGGCCATTCCGATCGTGCCGCTGTGCGGCAGCGGCTACTTTTCCTACCTCGGATCGTCTGAAAGCCGGGCAATCTACGGCCACATACCAAGTTTCGAGCCGGCCGTGACACGCCGCTTGATGGAGCTCAAGGATGATCCGGACGCCGTTCGGGCGCTTCGGCGGCTTCGCGACGGCACTGACGATCACTTGCTGTTATTCGACACCGACTATAAAGACCAGGCTGAACCGCACTAGAGCTGAGACGGGCTGACTTTGACCGCTAATTCGGGAGTCGTCTGATCATGAACGTCGCAGTCGGTGTCGTCGCGACGAGAGTCGTTGATTGTGAATTCGGGAGTCACGGGCTGTCGTCGTGGATTGGATGGGCGGTGCTTCTTCTGGTTTGGCTAGTGGCTCGGCCCGAAGCGCCGCGGACCGGATGTCAGCTCCGACCGGCGCAACGCCGCGCAACGAGGGATTGCCACACTGCCAGCGCGGGGATGCCGACTAATTCCAGTGCAGTCGCGGCGAGAAAAACCGGGTGCGGCCGACCGGCCTGCCGCCACGAGAGTAGACGCCCAAGTCCACCGACAAAGATGACCGCCGTCAAGAAGCGGAAAAGCCCGGTGCGCTGTTCGATGCGCGGAAGTTCTGACCAGATGACGGGTGCTGCAGCCAGCCAGAAAGCGCTGACGAAGCGGTACTCACTGTCGGTGGTCGCATCCGGGAAAGGCACTCCTGGGAGGACCTTCGGGCCGGCAAGCAACCCGGCTAAGCCGGAGAGGAACGGGATCACCGCTAGCAGACCGAGAATCGTCTGCAGCTTCTGACGCCCACCGTCACCGTCGCGCTGGTTCGCGTACATCATTGTGGGCAGTAGCCGATCCGCCTTGTCCATGGACCTAGTCAATCACTACTACGGCGTGTAGTCGATAGTTTTAGAAACCCGCTCCGGTTCTGCGTCTAGTGGTGGCGGGGTGGTCACCATGACCCTGCAGGCGATCCGGCCGACCCCGAGATTCGCGATCAAGATTGGACACCTGCGGAGGCGAACGACGCCAATTTTCGTGATCAAGTGACTGCCGAATTAGCGGTCAAAGTCAACGGGCCAAACCAAAGGCGCCGTGAGACGGAGATCGCGCCATAGACAGGATTTTTGACGTGAGCAATCGGCAGGAGAAGTAATCTGTGCTGCATGGCCGAAGGTCATTCACTGGCGCCCAGCGGGCGAGAAGAGGCATCGGCGGGAGTCAGTCCGGAAGCGTCACCGACGGACGATCAATCGCAGGCCGAAGCCCAGCCGCAACAGTCAAACGCTCGCCGCGAGGACACCGATACGTCGATACCCCGCCGCTCAAACGAGTTCTGGCTGGCAATCGCCGGCATCTTCGCGACGGTCATCGTAGGCGTCGTCGGTAGCACGCTGGCCTACCGCACTTCGGGCAACCAGATCAGGGCAGAGACAAGTCGGACCACTGCGCAGTTCAATAAGGAGCGGCGCATATCCGCCTACACTGACTTCCTCACCGCGTATTCCGATTTGGAAGAAGCCGAGTTTGAGTTTGCCCATCAGTTGGCGCCAAATACGTTCACCTCAGACAGCGTGGTTGACAAAAGTGCGAACTTCCGGGCGAAGAGTGATACGTGCCGGAAAGCGGTGTCGAGAGTCGTCATTGTCGGTTCGAACGCTGTAACAACGGCGATGACAAAAATTATCAATGGCCATAACGACATACAAAATAAGATTCAGCCGTTGGCTTTGGCTATTATGAAGTCTGACAATCCGCAAAAATACGTTAGCCAAGTGGCCGACTTGCAGTATGCGATCGATAGAGAACAACACGATGAGGACGGCCTGCGGATGGAATTCGTCAAGGCCGCGAAGGCTGACCTCGGCCTCGCCAGCTAGCAGTTCCATAAGCGGTGCGTGCTACCCACGTCTAAGCTGAGCAGTCAAGAGTCCTGGCGCTGTGGGCCGCAGAGCGGTCTCACCACCTACCACGGCACGGCCGACAAGCCGCTGGCTGACCGCTCGGCGGTTCCCGACTTCCGTACAAGCCATTAATGGCTATTAAAACGAATTGATCTATCGTACTATTGTTTTTGATGGATTTGCTCATCCTCGGCCTCACTTGCATTACCAATCTCACGCTTGGATCTATTGTCGTCTTGCAAAATAGGCGCGAGGCCATGCAACGTTCCTTCGGCCTAATGACAGCAGCGATCTGTCTTTGGATCATTGCGAACTATCTGACAAACAGCCCGTTCGACAACAGTCTGACAGTCGCCGATATCGCAAACCGGCTGGCGTACCTCTTCGCCATGATTCTGGTCTTTTCCGGATTGCTTTTCACGTATTACTTTCCTGCGAGGCGCCGGCCAGGCAGGACTGAGGTCTTCGCCGTGGCAGCGGCCGGCATCCTTCTGTGCGGCCTGTCGCTAACGGCCTTCGTCAGCGGCACCGTCAGCCGGGATGCGCTCGGGAACTTGGCGTTTTCAACTGGACCAGGGCTGTGGCTCTACATTCTCGGCTTTTTGGGCGGCGTCGCCTACGCTGCGCGCAACTTACTGGCCTCGCCCGGTGCGGGCAGTCAGCGGAGAAAGCGGCAAGCGCGCTTCGTGCTGTTCGCCTTCGCCGCCTCGGCGCTCACCGGCCTGGTTCTGAATGTCATTCTCCCTCTTACCGTTTCAACCTGGCACACAACCCGATTTGGCCCGCTGGCGACCGTCATCCTGGTCGGTGCAATCAGCTACCAGATCGCGCGGCGCGGCCTGTTTGATATTCGCGTGGCAACCGTGAGGACCCTTAGCTACGCGGCCAGCCTCTTGACGCTGTCGGTTGTCTACTACCTCGTCGCGTATCTCATATCGACCACGGTTCTCGGTGGCCACCTGGCGCGAGCCATCAACGCCAACCCCGTCACCGTCATCCTCGTCCTGGCTTTTGCTCTGGCGTTCTTATTCCGGCCGGTCAAGCGCTTCTTCGACACGGTGACGGACGACATCTTCTACCACGATCGCTACCAGGTTGAAGATTTCTTCGCCCGGTTCGGCGAGCTGCTAACGTCCGCGGCTAATCTGCGAAGCCTCCTCGAACGCGCCGCGGCGGAGCTGGCAACGACCTTCAAGGCAGAGCAGTCGTTCTTCGTGCTTCACCATGCCGACGACGTGATCGCCCGCCATATGTCGGCCGGCACGTCCGGACACTCGGTACTGACAGCCCACGACGTGGCACTGCTCGATGACTATGCGTCGGAAGTCATTTCGACCGTGATCGTGGCCAAGCTGCTCCCCGACGATCACAGCGCACTACGTCGAATGCTCTGGCGTCAGCACATTGCCGTCGTGATGACGCTCCGCCACGAAGGAAAGGCCTTCGGCTACGTCGCGCTCGGCGACCGCCTTAGCGGCACCTACATCAAGCGCGATATCGACACACTGATCGGCACCAGCAACGAACTGGTGATCGCCATCCAGAACGCGTTTTCGCTCCATCGGGTGACCGATCTGAACGCGACGCTAGAGCAGCGGATCGCTGCGGCGACAAAGGAATTGCGCCGATCGAACGCCAAGCTGAAGCACCTGGACGAGGTCAAGGACGAATTCATGAGCATGGCCAGCCACCAGCTGCGGACGCCGCTCGCCGGCGTCAAAGGCAACCTCAGCATGGTGCTCGAAGGCGACATGGGACCGCTGTTGCCGAAACAAGAGCAGGTGCTGCAGGATGCCTTCACCTCAAGTGACCGGATGGCGGGCCTCGTCGCTGACTTCCTAAACGTATCCCGAATTCAGACAGGCAAATTCGTGCTCGAGAAGACGTCACTCGACCTACGAACTGTGACCGAGCAGGAAGTGGATCGCCTGCGCCAGATGGCGGCCACGCATCACATGAGGCTGGAACTCCACGTCAAGGGAGACGATTTCACCGTTGTCGCAGATGAGTCGAAAGTGCGCCAGGTGATCATGAACTTCATCGACAATGCCATCTACTACTCCCATCCCGAAAGCACTATCACGATCAACCTGGTCAGGTCGCAGGACGCTATCACTCTGACGGTCGTCGATACCGGCATTGGCGTTCCGAAGGCGGAGCAGGCAAGGCTGTTCAAGAAGTTCTTCAGAGCCAAGAACGCCCGCTCTCAGCGGCCAGACGGAACCGGTGTCGGATTGTTTCTCGCACAGAAGGTCATCTCGGCGCACGGTGGATCGTTGGTGTTCAGCTCCAAGGAGGGCGAAGGAAGCACATTTGGTTTTACCTTGCCAATACGCTCGCCGACCGTGGCAAGCTCACCGCTCTAGAGAGGCGACAATGCCCTGCACTTGCCGTCCAATCCGCCTCTACCTGTAGCGAAGTCTGTCCTTCGACAAAGATCTAAGGAGCAGTTTTGAGATCGAGAATACAGTCGACGATTTGCAGTGACGCCGATATTCCGGCCAATGTGAAGCCCAGTGTCTGCCTTTTCGGTCCTGCCCACCATCCTATGCAAGCCAAAGCTAATGCGCAGGACTCCAACATCAAATGTGATCGAGCTACGCGATCGCCCGCCACGGCCTTCTTAAATTGAGACGCGGCCGAATCGCTGACAGAAACTGCCATAATGAATGCTCCCAATCCGTTCCAAACTAGTGCTGCCAGACGAACCGTTCTACAATCTTCCGATTCATCTTAGCGACGATGCTGATCCAAAACCCGGAAGAATCCGCACCACAGAGCACTTGGCAGTTCGGCTGCATGAGATGTCGTCACGCAGAATATGCCTTTATTCGCTTTCGCTACTTTCAACACCAGAAATGAGGGCATCGAAATCGAGATGTTTGAGTACTTCACGTAACTTGCCAAGACTCCGAACAGCTTCCGCGTGCATAGCCTTACCGCCATCAGCAGCCTCTTGACGATATGTCATCACAGCTGAACCTCCGTCGTAGAATGCATATTTACCGCCGTTTTCGAAGCCGAATGATCTTCGGATCCGCTCACCGCTTGTGATATAGTCCTCGAATTCCTGACCGGGACTTTGGATTAATTCAAATCGATCTGGCATTGCGCTATCCGCGCCGCCAGCGCTTTCGATATTCCGGGCATTATCATTGGCCATTTCTCACTTTCCTTTCCTATATAAGCTGATGGTCTCTAATTTGTCAACAGTGCCGTCCCTCCGAACTGCATACCTGCCTATCCTTGCAATGACCATAATGATGATAAGCGACAAATTACAGAAGGTTGAAAGCATGAGTATTACCCAGGTGATCCTATCTAAGGTGTGCCCGCTGAGATCCCCTAGTACCCATGACCAACCTCGCGGTATTGTGTATCGCCAGGCTTGGCATTTCACAATAAGAGCCAAACTTATCAGCGACGTTATCATTGCATTGGCAACGCACCAACCGACGGCGAACAGTGATACGCCAGAAGCGCGTTCTACATGCTCGCCATTGAATTTCGACAAGACCCAAGCTGATAAAACTGCTGGAACGCCAAATAGGATCGCCGAAGCCTGCGGAGTGTTTGGCGCGCACTGGCCAAACACTTCTTCCTGAACCAGGCTAACCGTCCAGACGAGCGTTGTAACGTATACCCCAAGAAATAAGCCCGGCAAAAGGATGCCAGGGGGGCGCTCACGCAACTCCCATCGTAGCTGAGGAACGACGTTGGATTCAGCACCCGTATTCAGAGTCTTTGTGCGTATATCGTTTACGCTCCGCGCATACACGTGGGCGGATCCAAGGCCTCGATCGTTGGTCCGTAAGCTTGGCGTCTCGCCGAGTATGCCCGGGGCTACCCATGTAAACCGACTTTGCGAGTGGAGCTGGCGTACCCTTCTGGCACTGGCTACGATGTGAGCGTCGGTCTTATTCATCGCGATACTTCCGAGCAATCTCCAGTAAAATTGGGCAGAGCGTTTCAGATGTTCCAGTTGTTTTCTACCGCGTTGCCGAAATTGGTAAATACGCGGAAGTTTCTCTAGCCTGGTTCTTCTTGGTAATTCAAACGTTGTCCAATTTCTGGCCTTAGCGGAATCTTCAACCATAAATGTTTGCAAATCGTAAAAATACATGCCTTCAGGAGCGGCAATCTCTAAGTGATAGCTATGCCCCTCGAGAGCAAGCGGTAAGACGATACCGAGCTTTTTTGGTATCAAGCCAGTTTGCATTCGTATGGATTCACTCAAAGCACCCCACTCGGGCAAGTGGCGGGTAGAGTATTCGGTGATTACCCGCATTGAACTGCCAGAGCGCTTGTTTTTGATTGGTAATTCAGCCCAGACTACTTGGCTCTCTGCTAACTCGAGTATCAAAGCGATAAATGCGCGGTTTTCCGAGTGTTGTTCATCACTTGACGAATTCTCCGAAAGCCGGCGCGCGAATTCTGCTACGTAGTGTCCAAGCCGAAGGCAAACTTCATCGCTGTCGAGGTACGTGGACATAGATCCAAAGTTGCTTTCCCCCGTTACGGAGAAACCGGGCGACTCAGAAGTTGTTGGGTATTCGCTCAATACACCGGTTAAGATACTGAGCCAAAGCATGTCTCCCACCAGCGTACTGGCGGCTGCACCTAAGAGTCGCGAGCACTCTTGGGTTAGCGCAGCGGCAGTCAACGTACGACTTTCACGCAATGATAGAGAACTTGAGTCTTGGCCGTCTATGGACAAAGAAAAATTGTCCAAAAT
>NZ_LZLL01000452.1:0-4179 GCF_001669335.1 Mycobacterium sp. 1245852.3
GGCGACCACCTTGCCAAGGCCCGAACCGGGTTACTAGGATATCCAAGTATCCGCTTAAGCGCTCAACCACACCCGAGGGCCCCATGACCACACAGATTCCGCACTTCATCGATGGGCAGCGCACCGCCGGCCGGTCCGGCCGCAGCGCTGACGTCTTCGACCCGAGCACCGGGAGCGTCCAGGCCACGGTGCCGATGGCCGGCCAGGCCGACATCGATGCCGCGGTCGCCTCGGCCGTCGAGGCCCAAAAGGGTTGGGCCGCAACCAATCCGCAGCGGCGCGCGCGTGTCATGATGCGCTTCATCGAGCTGGTCAACGCCCACAACGACGAGCTGGCCGAGCTGCTGTCGCGCGAGCACGGCAAGACGCTGGCCGACGCCAAGGGCGACATCCAGCGCGGCATCGAGGTCATCGAGTTCTGCATCGGCATCCCCCACCTGCTCAAGGGCGAGTACAGCGAGGGCGCCGGGCCCGGCATCGACGTCTACTCGCTGCGCCAGCCGCTGGGCGTGGTCGCCGGCATCACCCCGTTCAACTTCCCGGCGATGATTCCGCTGTGGAAGGCCGGCCCGGCGCTGGCCTGCGGCAACGCGTTCGTGCTCAAGCCCAGCGAGCGCGACCCGTCGGTGCCGGTTCGGCTGGCCGAGCTCTTTCTGGAAGCGGGCCTGCCCCCGGGCGTGTTCCAGGTCGTGCACGGCGACAAGGAGGCCGTCGACGCCATCCTGAACCACCCCGACATCCAGGCCGTCGGGTTCGTCGGCAGCTCCGATATCGCCCAGTACATCTACGCCGGGGCCGCGGCCACCGGCAAGCGCTCACAGTGCTTCGGCGGCGCCAAGAATCACATGATCGTGATGCCCGACGCCGACCTGGACCAAGCCGTCGACGCCCTGATCGGCGCGGGCTACGGCAGCGCCGGCGAGCGGTGCATGGCGATCAGCGTCGCGGTCCCGGTCGGGGACAAGACCGCCGACCGGCTGCGCGCCCGGCTCATCGAGCGGATCAACAACCTGCGCGTGGGCCACAGCCTGGACCCCAAGGCCGACTACGGACCGCTGGTGACCGAAGCGGCCGTGGCACGGGTGCGCGACTACATCGCCCAGGGGGTCGACGCGGGTGCCGAGCTGGTGATCGACGGCCGCGACCGCGCCAGCGACGACCTGACGTTCGGCGACGCCAACCTCGAGGGCGGCTTCTTCATCGGTCCCACCCTGTTCGACCACGTCACCCCCGACATGTCGATCTACACCGACGAGATCTTCGGGCCCGTGCTGTGCATCGTGCGCGCGCACGATTACGAAGAGGCGCTGCGGCTGCCGTCGGAGCACGAATACGGCAACGGCGTGGCGGTTTTCACCCGCGACGGCGACGCCGCCCGCGACTTCGTCTCGCGCGTGCAGGTCGGCATGGTCGGGGTCAACGTGCCGATCCCGGTGCCGGTGGCCTACCACACCTTCGGCGGTTGGAAGCGGTCCGGTTTCGGCGACCTCAACCAGCACGGCCCCTCGTCGATCATGTTCTACACCAAGACCAAGACCGTGACGTCGCGGTGGCCGTCCGGCATCAAGGACGGCGCCGAGTTCGTCATTCCCACAATGGATTAGGCCGGCTGTTTCTCATGGCTTCTTTTACCCTCAACGACGACGAACGGGTGATCACCGAGACGGCCGCCGCGTTCGCCGCCAAGCGCCTCGCCCCGCACGCCCTGGAATGGGATGCGGCCAAACATTTTCCGATCGACGTGCTGCGCGAATCCGCCGAACTCGGCATGGCGGCGATCTACTGTCGTGACGATGTCGGTGGCAGCGGACTGCGCCGCCTCGACGGGGTCCGCATCTTCGAGCAGCTGGCCATCGCCGACCCGACCACCGCCGCGTTCCTGTCCATTCACAACATGTGCGCGTGGATGATCGACACCTTCGGCACCGCCGAGCAGCGCAAGGATTGGGTGCCGCGGCTGGCGTCGATGGACGTCATCGCCAGTTACTGCCTCACCGAGCCCGGCGCCGGGTCCGACGCCAGCGCGCTGAGCACCCGCGCCGTCAAACAGGGTGGCGACTATGTGCTGGACGGCGTCAAGCAGTTCATCTCGGGCGCGGGCGCCTCGGACGTCTACGTGGTGATGGCCAGGACCGGCAGCGACGGCCCGCGCGGCATCTCGGCCTTCGTGATCGAAAAGGGCACTGCGGGGCTGAGTTTCGGCTCGCTCGAGGAGAAGATGGGCTGGCACGCCCAGCCCACCGCCCAGGTGATCCTGGAAGGCGTCCGGGTGCCGGCCGAGGCGATGCTGGGCGGCGCCGACGGCGAGGGCGCCGGGTTCGGCATCGCGATGAACGGGCTCAACGGCGGTCGGCTCAACATCGCCGCGTGTTCGCTCGGCGGCGCCCAGGCCGCCGCCGACAAGGCCGGGGCCTATGTCCGCGATCGCCAAGCGTTCGGGTCGTCCCTGCTCGACGAGCCGACCATCAGGTTCACCCTGGCCGACATGGCCACCGGCCTCGAGACATCGCGAATGATGTTGTGGCGGGCGGCCAATGCGCTGGACGAGGACGATCCCGACAAGGTCGAGCTGTGCGCGATGGCCAAGCGCTACGTCACCGACACCTGCTTCGAGGTCGCCGACAAAGCCCTGCAGCTACACGGCGGCTACGGCTACCTGCGCGAGTATGGTCTGGAAAAGATCGTGCGCGACCTGCGGGTGCACCGAATCCTGGAAGGGACCAACGAGATCATGCGGGTGGTCATCGGCCGGGCCGAAGCCGCACGGGTTCGCGCAACCGCATAGAAGGGTCTTTCAGATGACCGAACACCTGACGGTGGCCTTCCTGGGCCTGGGCCACATGGGTGGGCCGATGGCGACGAATCTTGTTGCGGCCAAACACGCGGTGCGCGGCTTCGATCCGGTGCCCGCCGCGCTGTCCGCGGCGACGGAGGCCGGCGTCACCGGGTTCGGCAGCGCCACCGACGCGGTGGCCGGGTCGGACGTCGTCATCACCATGCTGCCCAACGGGGAGCTGGTCAAACGCTGTTACGCGGAGATCCTGCCGGCCGCGCGACCCGGCGCTCTGTTCATCGACAGCTCGACGATCTCGGTCAACGATGCCCGCGAGGTGCATGCGCTGGCGGAGTCCAACGGCGTCGCGCAGCTCGACGCGCCCGTCTCCGGCGGGGTGAAGGGTGCCGTCGCCGGCACGCTGGCCTTCATGGTGGGCGGCGACGAGGCCGCGCTGCAGCGTGCGCGGCCGGTGCTGGAACCCATGGCGGGCAAGATCATTCACTGCGGCGCGGCCGGGGCCGGCCAGGCCGCCAAGGTGTGCAACAACATGGTGCTGGCGGTCCAGCAGATCGCGATCGGCGAGGCGTTCATCCTGGCCGAGAAGCTCGGGCTGTCCGCGCAGTCCCTGTTCGACGTCATCACCGGGGCGACCGGCAACTGCTGGGCCGTGCACACCAATTGCCCGGTGCCGGGGCCGGTTCCGACGTCGCCGGCCAACAACGACTTCAAGCCGGGCTTCGCCACCGCGTTGATGAACAAGGACCTGGGCCTGGCGATGGACGCGGTGTCGTCCAGCGGTGCGGCGGCGCCGCTGGGTACCCACGCCGCCGAGATCTATGCGAAATTCGCCGCCGACCACCCCGAAAAGGACTTCAGCGCGGTCATCGAGATGCTGCGCGGCAGCTGAGAACCGCCGGGCTCAGAAGTCACCCGCGTTGCGCCGCAACGTTTCAATGCACGCCGCCAGGTTCTGCGATTCCGTGTCGGTCATCCCGATGTCGGCGAACACCTGCTTGTTGAGGGTGACGGTGGCGTCCTCGACCGTGGAGCGGCCCAGGTCGGTGATCGCCACCAGCGTGGTGCGCCCGTCGGTGGGGTGCGGCACCCGTTGCACCAGCCCGTCGGCCTCCAGCCGGCGGATCGCGTGGGTCACGCTGGTGACGTGGACCTGCAACCGGTCGGAGGCCTTGGTGATGGGCAGCGCCCCGGTCCGGCTGAATGCCAACAGCCGCAGCAGTTCATACCGGGAGAAGCTCAGGTCGTAGGGGCGCAGCGCCGTCTCGACCCGCGCCAGCAGGATCTGGTGCGCGCGCATCACCGAGGTCACCGCCACCATGCCCGGTGCCACGTCGCCCCACCCGGCGCGCTCCCAGTTGGCCCGCGCCGCGGCGATCGGATCACGC
>NZ_LZLL01000453.1:0-3959 GCF_001669335.1 Mycobacterium sp. 1245852.3
CGCGCGGCCGTCGCGGCCGCACGGACCGGCGCCCGTCACCCCGCGTGTTGCGGTACCGGCGGTACCGGCTTTACTGTCGGGTTATGCGCAAGCTCGTCTGCTCGGCTCCTTCCGCGTGAGCCCCGCTCACTCGGCGTCGCCTTCGGCCCGTTCGCCGATCCACCTCGGTCCCAGGGATGGTTCCGCAGAGCCGGTGCTGATGTTGCACGGGTTCCTGATGTCGCAGACGGTGTGGGAGCCGGTCGCGCCGCGGCTGGCCGACACCGGCCGCTTCGAGGTCTTCGTGCCGACGATGGCCGGGCACAACGGCGGGCCCTACGCGGGCACCTGGCTGCTGAGCTCGTCGGTGTTGGCCGACCACGTCGAGCGCCAGCTCGACCAGCTGGGCTGGGAGACCGCCCACCTGGTCGGCAACTCGCTGGGCGGCTGGGTCGCCTTCGAGCTGGAGCGGCGCGGGCGCGCGCGCAGCGTGACCGGCATCGGCGCCGCCGGCGGATGGACGCGGTGGAGCCCGGTGAAGTTCGAGGTGATCAGCAAGTTCATCGCGGGCATGCCCTTCCTGGCGCTGGCCCGGCTCTTCGGTGAGCGGGTGCTCCGGTTGCCGCTCAGCAGGCGGCTGGCGACCCTGCCGCTCACGGCACGGCCGGACGGCATCAGCTCCGAGCAGCTGTCCGTCGTCGTCGACGACGCCGCGCACTGCCCCGCGTACTTCCAGCTGCTCGTCAAGTCGCTGCTGGATCCCGGCCTGCTGCAGTTGGCCGACACCGCGGTGCCCGTCCAGCTGGTGCTGTGCGAGAAGGACCGCGTGGTGCCCGCGAGCAGGTTCTACCGGCACTTCACCGACTACCTGCCCGAGGGGACGAAGATGACCGAGCTCGACGGCGTCGGGCACGTGCCGATGTTCGAGGCGCCCGACCGGGTGACCGCGGTCATCGCCGACTTCGTCGACGAATGCGCCGCCGGGGCCGACCGGCGTGCGGACCGGCACCAGCCACCGGCTAGCTAGCCAGCCGTTTTTCCAGGTTCTCGGCGATCGAGTTGAGGAATTCCTCGCTGCGCTGCCACTCCTGATCGGGGCCGATCAGGATGGCCAGGTCCTTGGTCATCTTCCCGCTCTCGACCGTGGAGACCACCACATTCTCCAGGGTTTGCGCGAACTCGGTCACCTCGGGGGTGTCGTCCAGCTTGCCGCGGTGCGCCAGTCCGCGCGTCCAGGCGAAGATCGAGGCGATCGGGTTGGTCGAGGTCGGCTTGCCGGCCTGGTACTGGCGGAAGTGCCGGGTGACGGTGCCGTGCGCGGCCTCGGCCTCGACCGTCTTGCCGTCCGCGGTCATCAGCACCGACGTCATCAGTCCCAGTGAGCCGTAACCCTGCGCCACGAGGTCCGACTGGACGTCCCCGTCGTAGTTCTTGCAGGCCCACACGTAGCCGCCCTCCCACTTCAGGCAGGCCGCGACCATGTCGTCGATCAACCGGTGCTCGTAGGTCAATCCCTGCGCCTCGAACTCGTCCTTGAACTCCTCGTCGTAGACGCGCTGGAACTCGTCTTTGAACATGCCGTCGTAGGCCTTGAGGATGGTGTTCTTGGTGGACAGGTACACCGGCCACTTGGCGTTCAGCCCGTACTGCAACGAGGCGCGGGCGAAATCGCGGATGGAGTCCTTGAAGTTGTACATCCCCATCACCACGCCACCGTCGTCGGGGATGGACACCATCTCGTGCACCAGCGGCTCGCTGCCGTCGGCGGGGGTGAAAGTGATTGCGACGGTTCCGGGTTTGTCGACCTTGAAGTTGGTCGACCGGTACTGGTCGCCGAAGGCGTGGCGGCCGATGACGATCGGCTTGGTCCAGCCCGGCACCAGCCGCGGCACGTTCGAGATCACGATGGGCTCACGGAAGATGGTGCCGCCCAGAATGTTCCGGATCGTCCCATTGGGCGAGAGCCACATCTTCTTCAGGTTGAACTCCTGGACGCGGGCCTCGTCGGGGGTGATGGTCGCGCACTTGACGCCCACGCCGTGCCTCTTGATGGCGTAGGCCGCGTCGATCGTCACCTGGTCGTCGGTGCGGTCGCGATGCTCGATGCCCAGGTCGTAGTAGTCCAGGTCGATGTCGAGGTGCGGCAGGATCAGCAGGTCCTTGATGAACTTCCAGATGACGCGGGTCATTTCGTCACCGTCGAGCTCTACGACGCGGCCCTTGACCTTGATCTTGGCTTCGCCTGCCATACCGAGTCCGGCTTCCTGCTTGCGGCCCTAGCCGGTTGAAGCCGCTAGCGCCTCGTTGAATGTCTTGCTGGGCCGCATGATTGCCGTCGTCTTCTCGCTGTCCGGGTAGTAGTAGCCGCCGATGTCGACCGTCTCGCCCTGCGCCTCGGCCAGTTCGGACACGATGGTCTCTTCGTTCTCGGCCAGCGAGTCGGCCAGCGGGGCGAAGTGCTGGCGCAACTCCTCGTCGTCGGACTTCGCCAGTTCGGCCGCCCAGTACAGCGCCAGGTAGAACTGGCTGCCGCGGTTGTCGAGCTCGCCGGTCTTGCGCGACGGGCTCTTGTTGTTCTCCAGCAGCTTGCCGATCGCGGCATCCAGCGTCTTGCCCAGTACCTTGGCGCGCTCGTTGTCGGTCTTGATGCCGATGTCTTCGAAACACGCTCCGAGAGCCAGGAATTCGCCCAGCGAATCCCACCGCAGGTGGTTCTCCTCCACCAGCTGGTGGACGTGCTTGGGCGCCGAACCGCCCGCCCCGGTCTCATACATGCCGCCGCCGGCCATCAACGGCACGATGGACAGCATCTTGGCGCTGGTGCCCAGCTCCAGGATCGGGAACAGGTCGGTGAGGTAGTCGCGCAGGATGTTTCCGGTCGCGGCGATGGTGTCCTGCCCCCGCATCGCGCGCTCGATCGTGTACCGCATGGCCCACACCTGCGGCATGATCTGGATCTCCAGGCCCTCGGTGTCGTGCTCCTTCAGGTACGCCTTGACCTTCTTGCGCAGCTCGACCTCGTGCGGTCGCTCGGTGTCGAGCCAGAACACCACAGTCATGCCGGAGTTACGCGCCCGGGTGACGGCCAGCTTGACCCAGTCGCGGATCGCCTCATCGGTGACGATGGGCATCCGCCAGATGTCGCCCTCCTCCACGTTCTGGGTCAGCAGCACTTCCCCGCTGTCGAGGTCGACGATGTTGGCGACGCCGTCCTCGGGGATCTCGAAAGTCTTGTCGTGCGAGCCGTACTCCTCGGCCTGCTGCGCCATCAGCCCGACGTTGGGAACCGTGCCCATCGTCGTCGGATCGAACTGCCCATGGGTTTTGCAGAAGTTGATGATCTCTTGGTAAATGCGGGAGAACGTGGATTCGGGGTTGACCGCCTTGGTGTCCTTCTGCCGCCCGTCGGCGCCCCACATCTTGCCGCCGGCGCGGATCATCGCCGGCATCGAGGCATCCACGATCACGTCGCTGGGCGAGTGAAAGTTGGTGATGCCCTTGGCCGAATCGACCATGGCCAGCTCGGGGCGGTGTTCGTGGCAGGCGTGCAGGTCGCGGATGATCTCCTCGTGCAGCGACGCGGGCAGCGATTCGATCTTGCTGTACAAGTCGCTCAGGCCGTTGTTGACGTCGACGCCGAGCTCGTCGAAGAGCTCCTGGTGCTTGGCGAAGGCGTCCTTGTAGAAGACCTTCACCGCGTGACCGAAGACGATCGGGTGCGACACCTTCATCATCGTCGCCTTGACGTGCAGCGAGAACATCACGCCGGTTTCGTAGGCGTCCTGCATCTGCTCCTCGTAGAACTCGACGAGGGCCTTCTTGCTCATGAACATGGAGTCGATGACGTCGCCGTCGCGCAGCTCGACCTCGGGCTTGAGCTCCAGGGTCTGTCCGCCCTTGGTCTCCAGCACCATCTTCACGTTGCGCGCGCGGTCCAGCGTCATCGACTTCTCACCGTGGTAGAAGTCGCCGTGCCGCAT
>NZ_LZLL01000454.1:0-2002 GCF_001669335.1 Mycobacterium sp. 1245852.3
GTGACCGGATACTGCGGGCGCCAGCCGGTGAATGCGCCCAGCGGCTCACCTTGATAATGCTGGAAGCGTCGCAGCTGCCCGCCCAGGCGCTGATGTGCTTGCGCCAGAACGGCTTCCGATTCGGTGGTTACCACATTGACGACCAGCCGTCCGCCGGCGGGCAGGTTGTCCAGGCAGGCGTCGAGCAGACCGGGCTGGGTCAGTCCGCCGCCGAGGAAGATCGCCGACGGCGGCTCGGCGCCGGCGAATGCGTCCGGAGCCTCGCCGCGCACCTCGATGTCGGCCCCGAAGGCCGCGGCATTGATCTCGAGATTGTGCCTGCGCCGCTGGTCGCGCTCGAATACCACTGCGCTGCAACCGCGCCCGCTCAGGCACCACTCGATGCTGATGCTGCCCGAGCCGGCGCCGACGTCCCACAACCGCTCGCCCGGGCGCGGCGCCAGGGCGGCCAACGTCACCGCGCGGATCCCCTGCTTGGTGATCTGCCCGTCGTGGGTGAACGCGTCGTCGGGTAGTGGCGAGACACGGTCGTCGGGCAGGTAGCGCACGGCAATCACGTTGAGGTCGTCGAGGTCTCGGTCACCGGCCCAGTCGCGGGCGGTGCCGTCGCGGCGGTGCTCGTCTGGGCCGCCGAGGCGTTCGAGGACGGTGAATTCGGACTCGCCGCGGCCATGCGCGGTGAGCAGTGCGGCGAGTTCGCTTGGCGTGGACTTGTTCTGCGACAGCACGATCGCTTGGCCGCCGCGGCGCACCGCGGTGCGCGGCTGCGCGGTGACCAGGCTGATCACCTCGGTGTCGTGGACGTTCCAGCCCATTCGCGCGCAGGCCAGCGTCACCGAGGACACGTGCGGCAGCACCCTGACGTTGCCGCGGCCGTGCAGTCGGATCAGGGTGCCGCCGATGCCGTGCAACAGCGGATCGCCGCTGGCCACCACGTGCACGTCGCCCGTGTGCTCATCGAGCAACGTTTGCAGCGCGGGCAACATCGGCGACGGCCATTGTCGCCGCGGCGCGGGCACCGTGTCATCGAGAAGGTCGAGTTGCCGCTGGGAGCCGTAAATGATTGCGGCCCTGCGGAGTTCGGTGCGTGACGCTTCGCCGAGTCCGGGCATGCCGTCGGCGCCGATGCCGACCACGACGATCATGAGCGCCGCTCTGCATCGTCGCCGGCGCGGATCATCGGGGCATCCTGCGCCAGATGAACTGCGGCAGCAGGCGCATCACGGCCGCCGCCGGTCCGAGCGCCCACGGGATCCACACCGTGCGGCGGCCCTTTGCGAGCGCGCGTGCGGTCGCGGCGGCCACTTGGGCGGGTGTGCTCGACAGCGGTGCGGGCGACATGCCCTCGGTCATGCGCCCGATGACGAATCCCGGGCGGGCGATCAGCAGGCGGACGCCGGTGCCGTGCAGCGCGTCGGCCAACCCGCTGGCGAAGCCGTCCAGGCCGGCCTTGGCCGAACCGTATACGTAGTTGGCGCGACGCACGCGTGCGCCGGCGATCGAGGAGAACACCACCAGCCGCCCGTTGTCCGCTTTGCGCATCGCGGCGGCCAACTGGGTGAGCAGGCTGACCTGGGCGAGGTAGTCGGTGTGCACGACGGCGACGGCGTGCGCGGCGTCGATTTCGGCGCGGGCCTGGTCGCCCAGGATGCCGAACGCCAAGACCGCGGTGCCGATGGGACCGTGCTCGGCGACGATCGAGGCGACCAGCGGCCCATGCGAGGCCAGGTCGT
This sequence comes from Mycobacterium sp. 1245852.3, assembly GCF_001669335.1. Classification (NCBI taxonomy): domain Bacteria; kingdom Bacillati; phylum Actinomycetota; class Actinomycetes; order Mycobacteriales; family Mycobacteriaceae; genus Mycobacterium; species Mycobacterium sp. 1245852.3. Next base: position 1,734 of record NZ_LZLL01000454.1, read on the forward strand.
CGGCATCGAATTCCCGGGTGTCGACCGCCGCGGCCCCGGCGGCTTTGAGCGCGTCGACCTGGTCAGCGAGTTGATCAGCGCGGCGGGCGGCCAGCACGACCGTCGCGCCGGGCGCGAGGAGTCGCGCCAGCTCGATCCCGATCTCGCTGCGGCCACCCAGGATCAGTACTGGACCTGCGCCCGTGTCGTCCACGGCTGCGATTATCACCTGCGCTAGCGTGGGCGGTGATGGCGAATACCACTACCCGGCTCACCGACGATGCGCTGGC
>NZ_LZLL01000455.1:0-17868 GCF_001669335.1 Mycobacterium sp. 1245852.3
CGGCTCTTGCGGGACATGACTGCACCGCCATCGACGTGCTCGCGGCTACCGACTACGTCGCTGCGGCCATCGAGGTCATCGACAGTCGGATCCAGCAACGGCAGATCGGCATCATCGAGTTCGTGGCCGACAACGCCTCCTCGGCGCGGTTCGCGCTGGGCCGCAAGAGGGTTCGGCCGGCCGATGTCGATCTCACCGACCTCGATGCCGCACTATATGTGGGGTTTGGCGAGCGCGATGTACTGGTCACGAAGGGAAACACCGGCGCCGTTCTCGCAAACCCGGTCAATGCGATTGTGTGGTTGGCCCGCACGTTGGCGGCCGTAGACGTCGATCTACAACCCGGTCAAGTCCTCTTGTCCGGTTCATGTATCAGGGCGGTGGATGTCGCGCGCGGTGACCACTATCGCGGCTGCGTGACCGGTCTGGGAGAGGTTATTGTCGAATTCGTCTGAAATGACCGACATCTGGCGGAAGCGATTTGATGACAAGCTGGCATTCGGTGGCGATTGTCGGGTGAGTAACATCTGCACTGATCTGCTTTACAAGCTGCTGCGATCGGACTCACTGGAACCGCGCTGGATGGTCGGCATCGAAGCCCGCGAGCTCGCCGGCCGAGTTCGGCGCACGGGGACGGGTCCGTGGTTGCCGTGCCAGGAGGTGACGAAGTCGAGGTCGTGTTCGATCGCACGGAACCGTGGCAGCAGGTCCTCGAAGGACCACGCGCCGGTCCAGGCGGCCCAGCCGTCGTAGTCCTTCGGATTGCCGCGAAGCGCGATCGCGTTGTTGATGGCCGAGGAGCCCCCAACCAACTTGCCACGCGTCAGCGGAATCTCGCGACCCAAGTCACCGGGCTCGCTGACCGAACCCCAGTCGTGGCTGGAGGTCTCCCGCGGGCCGGACGCCACGTCCTGCGGCAATCCGGCCGCCTCACTGCCGTAGTCGGGACCTGCCTCCAGCAGCAGGACCGAACACTCCCCCCGTCTGGCTCAGCCGGTTCGCCAGAACCCCGCCGGCAGAACCGGCACCCACCACAATCACATCCCACTCATCTACGGGCTACCTCCAGGTGCCGATGCACCCGCGGACCGCAGGCGGCATTCTCTCCGCCTACCCATCCGCCAACGGACTACACACCGCCCACGCGGGTAGGCTGCACGGCAGCCTGACTCTCGCTGAGGGTGACTGTCAACGCGTACCTGTAGATAACCCCTCCGCGACAGCGCCATAAACCCCACCACCGCCCGCCCCGTCGTGGACGTCAAGCATCCCCGCTCACCACCTGCAGATAACGGCCCACCTCGGTCAGCCGAGCATTGTGCGACGACAGGGCACGCCCATAACCGGCACCAGAATCCAGGCGGGAGGATGTAACGGCTGACCTTCACGCTGCGGGTGGTTAGACGGGTGCCTCCACCGAGCCGCACAGAACCGACGTCTGCAGCGTCGTATTGTTGTGGTCATCACATCCACTCTTTGCTTCTGATGCATATTGGTCAAGGGTCTTGCGGGGGGTAACTAGGTCGCCGTGAACTGCTTGAAAAATAGTGGACTAGGTAATGATTCCTGAAACTGTGGCACCGCGTGACAGTTGCTGCGCAGCGGCAATCTGCAGTTAGCATGCTGTGAACTCACTTCATCACACCACTCAGACACCAGCGGCTACCACCAAACCACGGCCCAGTTCCCGCGCCGCACAACCAGTATCCTTACAAGCCTGTCGTCCAGACAGCTATGAGCCGACTCCTCGCTAAGACAACAGGTTTCGGGCGTTGATCAGCGTCTCGTACAACGGTGCGACATCGACTGTGCCGAAAACGGTAGCGGTAGCAGTAGGCAAACGACTTCGCCGACGTCTGCCGGGACCTGCCTTGAACTCGCCGTGAGATCAGGCCTGGCGTGCCGCGATGCGTCGTCAGGTAGCTGCCGCCTGTGGGAACAGCACCGAGCGAGCGTCGGCAACAGTCCGAGATACGCTGTGCGCCATAATGTGACGTGTGCCGCTAATCTATGTCAGGTCAGCCTCGCCATATCCGTTAGCATGTGCTGCAATGTATCTCGCATACGGCTCTTTGGCCCGGTCACTTTGGCGATTTTGCATGGTGTTTTGACGTAGGCATTTCCGCCTCACCAAGCCTGCACCGTGCGGCGACGCCATGAGTATCGACTCATATCTGGTCAGCAGCGGCAAAGGCGCGGATCTATTCCAGGGGCCGGCCGTTGTGCGCCGCTCCCCGCCCCGGACGCAGACGCAGCCGAAACACCCTAGCTCAGCCGAGGCGATGGCCCAACGGGCTGTGTGATGCCGAGGCGGACCAACCCTGCGACTCTTCGACAAAAGCACACCAGCCAAAGGATTACCGCGACAACCCACTATCGGAAAAACTGAGCGCACAACGGCTTGAATTACTAGGGGCCGTCATTTAGGCGGCGCTTACTAACCGCACGAGTAATGCCGCGAGCCGCTGTCTGCAGGGCAGGAATCAGCATGCGCGCGTTTTCGTCGTTAGGCACGATGATCGACATCGCCGCTAAGAACCCGCGATCGGAATCACGAATGGGAACCGCGATGCCGGTCGCTTTGTCCTCGACCACCGCAGGGCAGTACGCGTAGCCGTTGCGCCGCACGTCGGCCAAGACTGATCGCAGCCGCCGAGGATCGGTGATCGTTTGCTGTGTGTATGCTCGCAGCGGCCCCGCTAAGACGCGTTCTTGTATCCCGGCCGGAGCAAAAGCCAGTAGGACGAGTCCAGACGATGACACATGCAAGGGCAAGCGTCCGGCGATCCGCGAGATGCTGTTGATCGCCCCGGGGGTCGAAAGCCGTTCGATAAACAAGACCTCTTCCCCGTCGAGCACACTTAGCTGGGCGTGGTGTCCGACCACGGCGTGAAGGTCTTGGAGAAAGGGCATCGCCGCTTCACGCAAACCCAAAGTGGGCGACGCGCGAGACGCGAGTTCCCAGAGCCGAAGTCCGACGCGGACCTTCCGGTCAGCAGTCCGTTCCAGCCAGCCATGGCAGACAAGCGCCTCAACTAAACGTGAGGTAGTGGCCACGTGCAGCTCGGACCGGCGCGCGATCTCGCCCATCCGCAACGCAGGAGTGTCCGGATCAAACGCCTCCACGATTCGCACGACTCTAGAGAAGACGGATTCGCCCGTCGCGGTCCTAGACATTTGGGTCTCGCCTAGCCAGTCTAGTAAATCAGCCGGTTGCATAAACCGTTCGACCACAAAGTGATCGAACGGTTTATGGTAGGCGTCAGCTCTCATTAGCGTCAAGCATCCAGTGCAGTACCGGGCCGTCTATATGCAACTCCTTGCACAGCCGGGCATCACAACTGGCCCGTCGCCGGCCGCGCTCCCGGACGCTGCCTAGAGTCCGCCACCGGACGCAACCGGAATCAGACTCAATAAATCAGCATCGGTGACGCCGAAAACACACCGCCGCCTCGCACAGCCAACGGCGCCGTACCCGACGGCAGCTCTCGCGCTGTCAGCGCGTCTTCCCGATGCGGAACCTGCGAGTAGGCGAGCCATCAGCAAAATGACACGTACTGGCCTATGGCGCAGATATGGCGTGGATCTCCACAACGTTGAGCGTCGCGGTTTAACCCAGTCGCCCGCCGAGCGGATCGTTCGCTGAATAGTGTCTCCTCCCAAACAGGGTATGGAGTTCCCCGATCCCTTCGACCCTGCTGACCAGTTCGTCGCCCGGACGTAGATAGCGCGGTGGGGTCATGCGGTTGCCCACTCCCGCCGGGGTGCCGGTGAAGATCAAATCACCGGGCAGCAGCGGGCAAATCGCCGAGATGCGGCCAACGAGCTCGGGGATCGCGAAGATCATGTCTTTGGTGCGGGCCTGCTGCACGACGGCACCGTTGAGCTCGCCGACGATCTCCAAATCGTTTGGGTCACTGAGCTCGTCAGGACTGACGAGCACGGGGCCGATAGGCCCGAATCCGGGGAAAGATTTGGCCAACGAGAATTGCGGTGGGGCACCGAGCATTTGCGTGTGACGGTCGGACAGGTCCTGTCCGACCGTCAGCGCACCGACGTGTTGCCATGCGCGGTCTTCGCTGATGCGGTACCCGCCGGCGCCAATGACGACGACGAGCTCGACTTCCCAGTCCACTTTGTCGCCCGGCAACTCGACCGTAGCGTAGGGGCCGGTAAGACATGTCGGAAACTTGGTGAATACCAGGGGATCCGCTGGCGGTTGGTATCCCGCCTCGGCGGCGTGCGGCGGGTAATTGAGCGCGATTGCGAACACCTGGCGTGGCCGGGGCACCGGCGGTCCGAGCCGCTGGAGGTCCAACGGCTCGTCGCGGCCGTCGCATGTGCGTGCCCAGTCGATGAACGCGTCCCACCGCTCGAACGCCGCCATCGGATCGTCGCCGAAGCCGCTGAGGTCGACCAGTCGGTCGCCTCGCACGAGTGCGAGGCGACCGGCCACCATCGCCAGTCTCATGCCCACTCCACTTTGGGTGGCGCAGGCTCGCCGTAGGCTTCCTTCCAGGACACGACTGGGGTGCGCAGCACCCCGATCCCCTCAATCTCAGCCTCGATCAAGTCGCCAGGGCGTAGGTAGTAGTCATGAGCGTCGGGGCGGAAGCCGGCGACGCCAGAGACGGTTCCGGTGGTGATGAGATCGCCGGCGCTATATACCTGGGGAGAGTGGTAGGCGACTAGCTCGGGGATGGACACGATCATGCGACTTGTATTGGAGTCCTGCCGTACCTGTCCGTTGACCCGCAGTTGCATATGCAGATTTTGAGGTTCGGAGATTTCGTCAGCGGTGACGATGTAAGGACCGAGCGGGCAGAAGGTGTCGATGGCCTTGCAAAAGGAAAAGACCCCGGATCGCATCTCGCGACGCTGGATGTCGCGGGCGCTAATGTCGTTGAACACCACGTAGCCGGCGATGTGATCCAGGGCCTGCTCGGCGTTGAAGAACTTGCCTGGCTTGCCGATCACGATGGCCAGTTCCAGCTCGTAGTCCAGTTCCGATGTCAGATGTTCGGGGTAAACAACCGGCTCGTCGGGACCCACGATGGCGTCGACGTTCTGGAAGAACACTATGCCTTTGTGCATCGGGTGCGACCAGTCGACCTGTTTAGATTCGTCCTCGTGCTCTCGGAAGTTACCGGAGGTATGGAAGAACTTCTTGGGCACGATGGGAGCGCGCAAGCGCACATCGGCCAACGCGAAGGTCCGACCGGTCTCGCCGACGCCGCCGCGCTCGAAGAACTCGCGGGTACTCGGCACATCCAGTTCGACGACGGTGTCGCCGTCGAGGCGGCCTACCTGGTTGTCATTGAAGGTGACAAGTTTCATCGTGATCCCCTATGCGCCAACCATGTTGTAGCCACCGTCGGCGATCATCAGGCCGCCCGTGATGTGTGCCGCGTCGTCGGTGGCGTAGAACAGTGCGGCGCCCGCCACTTCCTCTGGTGCGGGAATATGGTTCATCGGAGTCATACCCAGCAGCTTCTCCCGCCGCCCGCTCTGCCAGTCGGCGCGGCTTCGCGTCATCTCGGTTTCCATGAAGCCGGGCGCGAATACATTGACCCGTACCGTGGGCGCGAAGGCCGCCGCGTATGACTTGGTCAGTCCCAAAATCGCGTACTTGGAGGCCGCGTACTGAGGGGCCCGCGCGCTGCCGCGGACGACGACCGTGGAACCGATGTTGATGATCGCGCCGCGGCCCTGATCGAGCATGCGCGAGCCGAACTCGTGCGTGCACAACAGGGTGCCCTTGACGTCAACGTCGATGACCCGGTCCAGCGCTTCCTGGTCGAGGTCGCGCCAGGACATCTGTTCGGAAGCCACATCGCCGACGTTGTTGACCAGGACGTCGACGGTCCCGAAATGGCTGAATGTCTGCTCGACCAGGGATCGAACACCATCCCAGGTGCTGATGTCCGCCTGCACAGTAATCGCCTCGCGGCCATACGCACGCACCCTCTCGGCGGTCGCGTCGGCACCAGCTTTCGAGGAATTGTAGTGGACACCGACATTGGCGCCCTCGGCGGCAGCGCGCGCCGCAATCGCTGCGCCAAAACCGGTGCCCGCACCGGTGACAACGACCGTTCGGCCGACAAACCGAGTCGGAGTGGTACTAGGGTCCACTGTTTGAGTCATCTAACAACCTTTCTAATCACACGAGCGTGCGTCCGCCGTCGACGTAGAGGATCTGTCCGGTAACGAACGAGGACAGCTCCGAGGCCAGGAACAACACCGAACCGACGACTTCGTCTGGTCGGCCCAGCCGGCCGGCCGGAACCAGCTCGGTAAGCTTTTCGCGCACACCGGGTCTCGCGAGGTAATCGCGGGTCAGCTCGGTCTCGATGTAGCCCGGCGCGGTCGCGTTCACCGCAATACCGTCCGCGGCCCATTCCCGAGCCATAACGCGCAACAGCTGGTTCAAACCGCCTTTGGAGGCGGCGTACGGTCCGTGATCAGCGTGCGCGAGCAGGCCGGCGACTGACGAGATGAATACCAAACGTCCGGAACGCTGTGCGGCCATCACCCGGCCCGCCGCTTGACCCAGCCAGTACGCGCTGGACAGGTTAATAGTGAGCATCCGGGCCCAATCGTCGTCACCGAGCTCGAGCAGCGGCCGGCGGTCGTTGACGCCGACTGCGTGGACGAACACGTCCAGCCCGCCCAGCGTCTCCGCCGCTTCGTCGATGACCGCACGGCACGTCTCGGGGTGGGACAGGTCAGCCTCTAGCGTAGCGGCCAAATTTAGCTCGTGGCCTAGGCCCGACAATCGCTGCGCGTCACGGTCGGCAACAACGACGCGTGCACCGCTATCCACGAAACCAGCGACACAGGACCCGCCGAGTCCACCGGCTCCGGCCACCAGGACCCGGCGGTCCTCCAGGCACAGTGATCGTGCCATCGGCCCCCGCTTTCATTGAAGGAAATGCATTTTCAGCAATGTGCTAGGTAAGCTAGTGCACAACGCCGGCCGAACACAGATCGAATTTCATTGAGTAAGAGGATGGTTGAGGATGAAATGGCGGCATCGGAAACGGACGCCTGCATGAGCCGAATTCCCCGCCTGCGCCCCGATCAGCTCCACGGCGCCCAGCGCGCTGTTTACGAGGCCATCGCCGGCGGCCCCCGCGCTACGAGCGGCGCTTTCAGCCTTATCGACGAAGATGGCAGCCTTGAAGGACCTTTCAACGCGATGCTCCTGCACCCGCCGCTCGGTGATGCCCTCCAACAGCTCGGCGCAGCGATCCGGTATCAAGGCAGGCTGCCCGACCGCGCTCGCGAGATCGCCATCCTCGTCGTAGCCGCCCACTGGCAAAGCGCCTTCGAGCAATATGCTCACGAGCGTGTGGGGCTACGCATCGGGCTGGTCGACGCCGAACTCGCTGCGCTGCGGGCAGGCACCGACCTGAATCTCACTGATCCCGAGGAGGCCGCCGTGGCCATCGCCACCCGACGTATCCTCGCCCGAAATGAATTGACCGACGCGGAGTATGCCGAGGCGGTCATGGTCATGGGACCCGAAAAGGTCTTCGAACTCACTACGCTGATCGGCTATTACGGGCTGCTCGCATTGCAGATGCGCGTGTTCGGCACCGATCAGCTGCGGTAAATACGGGTCACCGTCGTGCCATTCATAAGCAAATACCGTCTATCGCTTGGTTTTGCAGGGTGCACGCAGAGACGCATCTGTGCGATGGGGACCGAAGTACGAAATTTTTGATCCTCGATCGTCGGGAAGCCGCGGGCAGCCCCGCCCGGGCTGACATCAGTCCCCAGATGTAGTTGGGCAGGCAGCAGCGACACCAACGGTGCGGCACGCGTGCATCTTCTACCATCAGAGCGAATGCGATTGCCGATCAGAGATGAAGTGCCAGATTCATAGCTCGTGTGGCGTCCATCCACGTTGCGGGTCGCCCCATATGCTAGGAGAGATTGCCCGTTCGCTCCCGGCGGCTTCCTCGGACCAATGGGGCAACTCTCGTGCCACAGCTGCCAGAAGTGACGAAGGCTGTTGACTGCACCCAGCACGACTTCCCCGCCCAACCGCCTAACTTGCAACTCAGCTTTGAATCGCTCACCAACAGCGAACCCTTAGCGCGAAGGGTCAGCTAAGCCCCTGTCTGGACGGCCCTGATATCTCGCCCCGTTGAGTTGGTCGGGTTCTCGGGCCGAAAGCCGCAAATTCGCAGTGCCCGTGTACTACCCCGACGCCCCTGCGTCTCCGCGTTCTGGCACGGGGCGATATTTTCCACCTGCCGGTTGCCATCCTCAGGCTGCCAGCCGCTGCAGGCGAACAAAGCGAATTAGCCTATGGATCAATAATATTGCCAACGATGCCGGTTCTAAACGATACCTCGGCGCAGTTCCGCCGCCGTCACCGGCGTGTACCGCTCTTCATCGCTGTGCATGCCCTCGGCGTCGGCGCCCTTCTGCCAACGTGGAAGCCAGGCCGACATACCTGGGCTCCAACCTATTTCAGTACGCGATTGCTCGCCCGCCGTGCATGCACCAACGGCCGTACGTAGCGGCAAGAATCAGGCTTCACCGTTAGACATTCGACCAGATCGCGGATCTCGATCAGTAACACCATGGGCGGCCCGCCCTATGTCGTTCCGCCGGGCATACCTTGGCCACAACACAACCTGAAACCAACGCGAAGCGACAAACCGCGAATTTAAGGAAACTATGGACCGTATCGCTGCCTCTCACCGTCGATCATCCCGGGCGCGCGTGGGCGCGTCGTAGTGTCGCGGCAATTACCGATGTACATGCGTACGCTGTTACATCCTGACCCCGTTGCGGTATACAAAGCCGCGGGACCCAAAAGCCCTTTCGCATCGAACTTTCCAGCCGTAGCACCAGTAGCAGCGGATACCGTCCTGCTCGATCCGCCCATGAGGTAAGACGCCGTACATCAGCACCCCGCCGGTCCCCCACGCCGGCGTCCGCTCTTATCACGAAGACAATCAGGTTCTCCCCGACACTTTCGTTCGATCGGGCATGTCAGTGGTCAACGTAGCCGACCGCGAAATCGGTAGCCCAGTGCCGGCGCAACGCCTCACTCAGGGTGTGCAGGCCCCACTTCGGTCAACCGTGCGTTGGGTACGGCTTCGCCCGACCACAACCGGTATCGCTATCCGCACCGGAAGACAAACAAGCCAGTCTCCGCTTCCCAACCGAGTTTTCAAGCAGGGAATCGACCAATTAGTCGATCTGCGCGGCACGCAGGCGAGGGATGACCTCTCGGCCGAACAGCTCGTGGTTCGTCCGGAGATCGTCGGGGTCGAATATGTTGAAGACGGTCAAGAAGTTCCCCACGCCGGCGACGGTGCACTGACGGATGATCTCGTCCGCGACCTGGGCGGGGGTGCCTGAGATCAGCTCGTCCTTGCCGAGCTGTCCGGTGGCCGCGGCATCGGGCAGGGCCTTTTGCGTGGCTTCGGCGATGACGCGAAACAGTTCCAGGGTGCCTTCTTTGGCGTTATCGGCGGCTTTGTCGGAGTCGGATTCGTCCGCGACCAGCGAGACGACCCGGCGGATACCAACGCGATCCGCGCCGGCGGGCTTGCCGGCTGACTTGGCGCCTTCCTGATAGGCGGCCACCACGGGGGCCAGCGCTTCGGCTTCCTTGAAAGCGGTGCACATTTTCAGGCCCCGCTCCCCGGCCCGGCGCGCGGACTCGGGGCTGGTCGATGCGGTCCATATCTGCGGGTCGGACTGCAAGAAGCTCGGAGTGATCCGCACGTTGTCAAAGTGGAAGTGCTCACCGTGATGTGACACCAAGGGTTTATCGATCGCAGCGAGCAACACCTCGAGCGTCTCGGCGTGCACTGCAGCGGCGAGCGCACCGTCGATACCGACCACCGCCAACTCCGGCGGAATCCCGCTGACCACACCCATTTCCAACCGGCCTGCGGTGAGATGATCAAGCATCGCGAACTCTTCGGCCACCCGCCATGGGGTGGCATACGCCGACACGGTACCCAACACGCCTAATCGCAGAGTGCTCGTGCGTGCAGCCAGGTGGGCGATCATCAAATTTGGTGAGGGGCTATACCCCGGCCCGAAATGATGTTCGCTGAAAAAGATTCCCTCCCAGCCCAGCTGCTCACCAGCGACCCACAAATCGATGTAGTCGCGGTACTTCTGCTGTACCGCAGAGGGATCCTCGCGCCGCGCCGGATCATGCTCGCAATGGACAAACTCAAACAGCCACGGCTTAATCATTACTACCGATATACCTTCCACTCAAAACGCAGCGAGCCTTGTGCCACAAGGGATCTGCGCATTTATCGTACAGACTCGAACGTCTCAGCGAAATACTAACCAGTGCGTATGGCCGCCACAACGACACTCTTATTGTTTGAAAATCAACCCTTCCCGGGCGCGGGACACCTCGCCGCCGCAGTCGACTCGTGCCCGTCGCGAACAACTCCGGTCGACGCATCGGCGAAACGCACCGAGGAGAGGAATGGCGGCGAACAGCTGATGCCGAGTTTGTCCGTCGATCAGCCAAAACGACTGCGACGTGGCGCAATTCGGTGGCTGCTCCCGTGGCCTTGCGCCGGATATCGCGATTCTGAGGAATGTTCGGCACCCTGCATCGCCTCGTCGAGGCGAGCAGCTTCTTTGGCCGGTTTCCGGGAAATACCTCGTGCTGCGGCCTGCAGCAGGGGCACGAGCGTGCGCGGTGTTGCGTAACCCGTCGGCACGACCGGCGCTAGCGCCGACGCGACAGCGCAGCGTAGGCGAGCAACACTCTCCCGACGGCACTGGGGTGTCGCTGGAAGCCCCCCATCCTGTTGAGGACCGGCGACGTAGCGCGATCGGTGATTCGTTCGATAAAGACCCCTTCCTCGCCTTCACGAACTGCAAGGTGGTCGTGGTGTCTGATGATCTGGAAAACGCCCTCCATAGACGGAGGGGCGGCTTCTCGAAGACCTAGTCCGCGGGCCGTCAGAGAACCGAATTCCCAGACACGCAAGCCCCTCTGGCAGTGCGCAGACGGGCGACTTTCCAGGATTCCCGATTCGCGCAGGCAGCCGACGAGCCTGTGCCCGTGGCCACTGGGATTCCCCTACATCGCGCCAGTCCCATCAACGTCAGTGCAGGCCGGTCTCGGCTGAATGCCGACAGGATCTTCTCGACGCCATGTGGATGTAGCACGATGCGGCGCTGGGTCATCGTCGACCAGAAGCCCGCAGTTCGGCGAGGGTTTCACCTCCGACGAACAACCGTTCTGGCTCACATTCGATCAGCGAGACGCGAATGGACGCCGTTTGCGCGCCGATCGCCTGCTGCGTCGCAGCTGTAAGCGCCTGTCCGAGCGCATGCAGTTGCTCGGGCGGGCGCCCCTTGGCGATCGTGACCTGGATCCAGGGCATGTGGGTGGTCCCTCCTGACTTCAGTCCTTCTCCGCCACCAGAAGCGGCGGGGAAGGACATCCCAATTAGCGGCGGTAAATCCGAGTGACAGGCACTGCTCATCCGATGGGGGCTTAGGCCACTTGGCGACGCCGCCCTATGAGTTCGCAGCTGCAGAGAACGGCGCCTGCGTGTCCTTGCGAGCGACGGTGAACAGACCCGCTTTGGTGCTGCGTGGGCTGCCCTCGCCGAACTCGACGTTGATCGGGTCACGACCGGCCTCCACGTCGTCGACCATTTGGCTCAGCATGCGCCGCAGCATCACCACACCCTTGTCAGAGGTGGCCAGAGTCTCCTCAGAGTGTTGAGCGATGGGTCCCTGCGAGACTTGAGCTTCCACATCTCCTGGGTAGCGCTGTCGCTCCTCTTCGGTCAGTTCCCACGGGAACTTCCCGTTCTGCTTGATGCCCATAATGAGGTGGAAGAGTCGGTCGGGTCCGGTCGACCGCGTCGTGATGAAGGTCCGGTGCGAGGTGTCGTCGACCGGAACGAGGTAGATCAACATATCCATGGGCTTATCGATCGGCAGGACCGCGAAGTCGTGCAACGCGAGGACGGTCGGTAGCTGACATTCGGCTACTGAATCGAGCGTCACGACCGTCCCGTCGGCCAGTTCTTTATCGAACAGCACGTGGTAGTACGTGCCATGCTCGCTCGTATGCCAGGTCAGGGTCTCCTGGGCCTTATACGGGTCTAGCGCCGATAAGGGAATCCCGTCTCCACCCATTCCGTCGAACTGGGGACCGCTGTGTGTGTAGTGCAGCCACGTAGCATGGACCTGGTCCATCCCATTCTCATATGTCTGCAACCAGTTGCAGGGCGTAACTGGACCGGTCACATTCGCGCCGGGCACGGGCAACTCACTGTAGAATGACTCGCCGTCACCGAGGTTCTCGAAAAAGTCGTACCGGGGCAGCGCGGGTTTGCGTTCGGGCGGACCCATGTAGACGAACACCAAGCCGTAGCGCTCCTCGACCGGATACCACGGTTGACGCGCCGCGTCGCGGCGCCGGCCCCGGTCGGGCTCACACGCCTGCTCGAGGCAATGCCCCTGCACATCAAACTTCCACCCGTGATAACAGCACCGAATGCCGTCCTCCTCGATGCGCCCGTAATACAAACTGCTGCCCCGATGCGCGCACCGCTCAAACACCACCCCCGCCCGGCCACTGCCATCGCGGAACACAATCAGGTCCTCCCCCAACACCTTTGTGCGATGCGGCACCTCAGGGGTCAACGCACTCGAGCACGCGATCGGATGCCAATACCGGCGCAACGCCTCACCCATCGGCGTGCCCGGACCCACCTCGGTCAGCCGAGCATTGTGCGACGACGGCGCACGCCCATAACCGGTACCAGAATCCAGACGGGAGGATGTGACGGTCACCTTTGACCCCTTTTCAATCAGGCTGGCCCAGCCTCCGGCGCGGGCAGCGATGCGAACGGGTTGGCCTCAATCACTTCTTTCGTGACCAGCTCGGGTTCCAGGATCTCGGCCTGCAGGAAGGACACGGCCAGTTCCGTCGTGATATCGGCATAGCGCGGCGTCATGTCGAATTCGTGGTCTTGGCCTGCGATTAGATGCAATTCGCTTCTGACCCCAGCAGTTGTGAGAGCCTCGTACAGGCGCAGGCTGGCAGTTGACGATACGAACCGGTCGCCCGCGCCATGAATAAGGACCGTCGGCGGGAACGTTTTCCCGATGTGGTGTAGCGGGCTCGCCGACGCGGCGTCGCCGGTTGTGGCCCCCGCCCCCAGCAGCATCTGTGCTGGCATCTCACCCGCGCCCGGAGTCAGCGACACCGCTGCCGGCGGGTAATAGGCGATGACACCGCTGATGTCCGGCGTGGACTCAACGCGGGCCGTCCCGGCGGCGAGCAGCGCGAGTTGGCCGCCAGCGCTATGTCCCTGCAGGACTATGCGTTTCGCACTGACTCCGAGTTCGTCGGCGTTTTCATGCGTCCATCGCAGCGCCGCCCGGACATCATTTAGCTGAGCCGGCCACGCTGCCGTATCCAGCAATCGGTAGCCAACAGCGATGGCGGTGACCCCTCGCACCGCCAGCGCCTCACAGCGTGCGTGTATTGCGGCGCGGTCGCCATACACGAAGGCTCCACCATGCAACACCAAAACCGCTGTCTGCAAGGAAATATCGACAGCAGGCATGAACACGTCCAGCCGCTGGCGGATGTCGCCACCAGGGATATAGTCGAACGTGGAGAAATCAGTCACTATCCGGCCCCTCGACCTGCGCTGCGCGCAGTCTGGGAATGACCTCCCGGCCGAACAACTCGTGCTGCTTACGTAATTCGTCGGTGTCGAACACGTTGAATGCCGCCATGAAGTTGCCGACGCCGGTGATGGTGCACTGGCGGATGATCTCGTCGGCCACCTGCGCGGGAGTGCCAAAGACGAGCTCATCGTCGTCAATGGGAAGGCCGCCCGCATCGGGGATCTTCATTGCTTCGAAACTAACGCGTGCGAACTCGTCGACGCCTTCCTTGGCGACGGCGCCCGCCCTGTCGAGTTCGGATTGGTCCGCAACAAGTGTGACCGCTCGCCGGATGGCGACCCGATCGGCGCCGGTCGGCATTCCCGCCGACTTGGCGCCCTCTTGGTAGGCCTGGACAACTGGCGCCAGCTTGTCGGCATTGACAAAGCCGCTACACATCTTCAGTCCGCGCTCACCGGCGCGGCGCGCGGACGCGGCACTGGTCGACGCGGTCCATACAGACGGGGCAGACTGCAGGAACGACGGTGTGATTCGCACGTCATCGAACGAAAACCGGTTGCCGGTGTGTGACACCAACGGCTTGGTGATTGCCGATTGCAGGACATCGAGGATTTCCGCGTGCGCCTGGGCCGCATATTCCTTCGAGATCCCCACAACCGCGAGTTCGGGGGGGATACCGCTAACGACACCCATCTCCAATCGTCCCCCGGTGAGATGGTCCAGCATTGCGAACTCCTCAGCGACGCGCCACGGCGTGGCATACGCCGACACCGTTCCCAGCACTCCGAGGCGAAGTTTCTCGGTGCGCGCCGCCAAGTTGGCTATCACCAAGTTCGGCGACGGGCTGTAGCCGGGTCCAAAGTGATGTTCGCTGAAAAAGATGCCCTCCCAGCCAAGTTCCTCACCGTCGACCCACAGGTCGAGGTAGTCCTTGAATTGCTGATGAACCGCGGTGGGATTCTCGCGACGCGCAGGATCGTGTACCGAGTGGAAGAACTCGAACAGCCACGGCTTGATCGTCATTGTTTACTCCAATTATGTTGCGCTACTGGTATTTGCCGCGTCGCGGGCGCATTTACAGCAGCGTTTGAATCTGTTTGAGGGCCTCCTCAGCCACTGCGTTGTCGGTGTCGCCGTCGGCGCCACCGACGCCGATACCACCAACGACCTCGCCATCGACCGATATTGGCAGCCCGCCTGGGACCGGGAGGAGCTGAGGATCGATCACATGGGGTGGTGTGACAGCCACCCGAGGGTCGGCAGCGAACTGGGCGAAAAGCGTTGTCGGCATTCCTGTCACCGCCGCCGTGTAGGCCTTACGACGCCCCGTCTCCACTGCCATGGGACCGGCTCCGTCGTCGCTGAGGATCACCTTGGTGATGCCGCTGCGATTGACGATCGAAACACTCAACCGCAGTCCGCGCTTGCGGCCCAAGTCGATCACAGCCTCGGCGGCCGCGTGCGATGCCTTGTAGGACAGGGCCTCTCTCATACTGACTCCTCGGTTAACGCGACGGTGCGTCTGAGCAGTGGCCCGCGTTCGATGACTATTCATCACACTGTGCCAGTTCATGAAGTTACACTCCACGACGGGGCGCGTCAATGAGTATTCATCAGGCATGGTGAGCGACCACCGTGGCCTCTTTTGCGCAAAGTGGTCTCACCCAAATGTCTTGCCAGGCATATCCCGACGGCGCAATGCAGAAGGGGGTCGAGTTCGTCGAACGCCATTGCAGTGTCTAGCCGGCTTGGTGGTAGTCGGGCCCGAATGCAACGGGTACGGTGCTGGGCCCGGTGATCAACATCATCGATGGCCATGGGGACGCTCCGGTCCGGCGCAGGTTGGGCATGCGTTGGGCCATCACGGTCAGGGCTTGGGTCAGTTCGAGCCGAGCCAGATGTGCGCCCAGACAGACGTGCACGCCGTAGCCAAAGCTGAGCATGCCCGGCGTGTTGTCGTCTCGGGTGATGTCGAAGCGTTCGGGCTCTCTGAATGCCGCCGGGTCACGGTTGGCGGCCGCGGTGTTGACGAAAATGATGGTCCCAGCTGGGATATTTACCCCGGCCAGTTCGACGTCTTCTGTGGCGACGCGCGGCGCGCCAAAGCCGATCGGGCGGTGGCGCATAACTTCCTCGACCACACGCGGCGCCATTTCGGGATGATCCCCGAACAGCGTCCACTGATCGGGGTGATCGCAAAACAGTTCGATGGCGGAGGCCAGTTGGTTGCGGGTGGTGTCAGTGCCGGCACCGAGCAGGGCCACCGCGAGCGATAACAGCTCGTCGTGGGCGAGCCTGTCGCCGTCTTCTTCAGCGCGGATCAAATCGGACATCAAGTCGTCGGTCAACTGCTCGCGCCGGCGAGCGACCATGCCCTCGAGATAGTCATCGATGGCATCCCAGGCGGCGAGAATGCGTCCCTCGTCGTTGACCAGATTCCAGTCGAACATCTTCTTGAGATCAGCGGCCCACGTTGAGAACAGACGCCAGTCACTTCGGGGGGTGCCCAGCAACGCGCAGATGATCGGAATCGGGAATTGTTCGGCGACGTCAGACACGATGTCGCAGCGTCCAACGGCTAAGTGCGGTTCAAGCAGCTCGTTAATAATCTCAACGATCAACGGTTGCAGTCGCGCGACCGAGCGCGGCGTGAACGCCTTGGCGACCAATCGGCGGAGCCGGAGATGACGCTCGCCGTCGATGGACGGGATGAAGTTGGAGATCCGTTGCCACAGTGATCCTGAGGTAAGGCCTTGAGCCTCTGTGATCAGCCTGTGAGCGGCGCCGAAGCGCGGATCGCGCAAGACGATGCGGGCGAGCTCGTAGGTGAGTGTCTCGGGCCCGAACGGGCCCAGAGCGATCGGTGCGTGTCGGCGCGCCTCGGCCAGGACCCGGTGCGCTTCTTCGGGGTCGTGGGAGTGCGCGTAGTCCAGCCGAGGCAGCCCGGCGTCAAAGACGCTGGGAACGGCAGCAGGAAGGTCGTTGATGGTCATCTGAATCTCCTCGGTGGTTGTGCATTCTGTTAGATCGCGGTCCCGGGCTCCCAAGGAGCATGCGGCTCGAGCTCGTAGTGGATGTCCCCGCTACTTCCGCCCGCCACTTCGATGACTGCGGCATTGATCGGCCAGGACACAGGCGCACAAAGAAACGTCGCGACCTGTGCGACGTCGCCCGCCATCACGAGCCGTCGCATCAGCGTGGTCTTGTGGGCGCGATCGGCAATGTAATCGTCCAGGGGTGTCCCCGCCTGCTTGGCCGCCCGACGATGAGCATCCATCTGTCGTTCCGTCACGGTGGCGCCCGGGGCCACGCAGACGACGCCGACGCCGTATTTGCCGAGCGCATTGGCCAGCGAAACCGTCAGATGGTTGACCGCACGGTTGCGCGTGCCGGCGCTGATTAGGCCACCGCGCACACGACCGGCCCCGCCGCTAAAAAGCAGAACGCGCCCTCCCCCGCCAGCGACCAAGTGCTTTTCGGCCGCGCGCACCAGACGGAGAGATCCGACAACCTTCTCCGTGAAGTCAGCGATCATGCCATCCTCGCTCGCCGTCGCATAGACGTCGGCTTCCTCACCATGCCCACCGGTGCGGGCGGCGCAATTCGCGAGAATGTTGAGGCCGCCCAGTTCGTCGGCAGCCTTTGCGACGGCCGCTTGGATCGAGTTGTTGTTCATGACGTCCAGCGCAATGGGAACGACGACGCGGCCCGTCTTTTGGCGTATCTCCTTCGCGGCGTCGGCTAGCGGTTCGGGGCTGCGCGCCGCGATCGCCACATGCGCCCCCTCTTGCGCGAGGTTCATGGCTAGCGCTTTGCCCAAGCCCCGGCTCGCGCCGGTAACCAGAGCCCGCTTTCCAGCTAATCCCAAATCCATATCAATCATCTCGCTTTCTTGTCGAGGAGGTGCGAACTGTTCGTGTTTGATGATCCGCAGTAAAGGCCCGCTTCGGACGCCGCAGCATTGCCGAACCATCGTTGGAGAGCGCTACGCAACCGCAGCTCGTCCTTCGGGTTGTAGGTGTCCGCCGACCAGGCGACATAGCCGTCAGGCCGGATCAACAACGCAGACACCGCATATCCAGGAATGCTGGTTACCGCTACAGACACCCGATCCCGCCACCCGCGGGCGGGTGTGATGAGCATCAATTGCGACAATGAGTGCATCATGACGCGCTGGCCAACGGGGTGGCGCTCACTGTCGGACAT
>NZ_LZLL01000456.1:0-4597 GCF_001669335.1 Mycobacterium sp. 1245852.3
CGACGCACGCCGCCAATACCCCACCCCCACACCAGCACCGGCCACATACAACTCACCAACCACCCCCACCGGCACCGGACGCAACCACTGGTCCAACACAAAGAACGCCAGGTGATCCAACGGCACCCCGATGGGACTGACAATGCCCTCGACATCGCCGGCCACAATCTCCCGAACCGACGCGTGCACCGTGGTTTCGGTGATGCCGTACATGTTGATCAAGCGGGGCGACCTCGGGTACCGGTCCAGCCACGGCCGAAGACGTTGCGGTTCAAGCGCTTCCCCACCGAACACCACGGCCTGCAGCTCCAGCTGGCTCGGCGCCGGCCGCAACGCGTCAGCAGACTGCAACGCATAAAACGCCGCCGGGGTTTGGCTGAGCACGGTCACCCGCTGCGCAATCAACAGCGCAAGCAAGTCCTGCGGGGAACGCGCCACCGCGTCAGGCACGATTACCAGCCGACCGCCACGCAGTAAGGCGCCCCAGATCTCCCACACCGAGTAGTCGAACGCCAAAGAGTGGCAGTGTGACCACACTTGGGCCGGGCCGCCAGGCACTGTGTCGTCCAGCGCTGCCAGCAGGCGAGTGACGTTGCGATGGGTGACTGCAACGCCTTTGGGGACACCAGTGGTGCCCGAGGTGTAAATCAGATACGCGACGTCGTCAGGCCTGGGCGCCGGCAACGCGGCAGCGCGCTCAAAACCAACGGCCACGTCGTCGAGGATGATGGAAGCGACGTCATGTCCGTCGAGACGTTCGGCCAAGCCTGCCGTGGTCAGCACCAAGATGGGCGCGGCATCGGCGAGCACGAAACCGCTCCTCGCGTCGGGATGTGCGGGATCGATCGGGAGGTAGGCCGCCCCGGTTTTGAGTACCGCCAACATCGCGGTGATCGCCTCGATAGAACGCGGACACAGCAGCCCCACAACGGATCCCGTGCCGACACCGCGCTCCAGCATCAATTGCGCTAACCCGGTCGAAGCGTCATCGAGTCCTCGATACGTGAGCTCGCGGCCGGCATGGGTGATCGCGATCGCCTCCGGTGTCCGGGCCACCTGACGCGCGAACAGCGCTGGGATCGACAACGGCCTAGACGACGCGGTCAACGCCGCCCGATTACCCTGCCGGTAAAGCACTTCGCGTTCACTGTCATCGACCACATCAATCGACGACAACCGCCGCCCCGGCTCGTCCGCCATGGCCGCCAACACCCGACACAGCCGCCGCGCGAGGTCGGGCACCTCAAAATTTGAGAACGGCAGCCCGGCACCCGCCGTGCTGAGGTAGAGCTGGTCCCCGAAGCCCTGGAAGAACAACCCGAAATGCTCCACCGGACCGTGGCTGGTATACGTCGCTGTCGCTTGGGCTCCAGCGAAATCCAGAAGCAGCCGTGAAGGAATGAAATTGACGGCTAGCCGTCTGGATTCACGCTTCCTGCCAGCAAGCCGATTCTCACCCTCGAGGGCACTTATGGGAAAACGCTGGTGCTGCAACAGCTCCCTGATGCGGGCGTCAACATCCTGGCAAAAATCGGCCAGCGTAACGTCGGGTGGCACTTTCAAAATCAGCGGCAACACCCCCGTGAGCATTGCGGGGAGCGTTTTGGATTCGGGACTCACTCGCCTGCTGACCGGGAAATCGAGGACCACATCCGAGCCGTCAGCGCTCCACCCGCGCGCTAACAGTGCACAGGCGGCGGTGATCAATGAATACCGGCGGACGCGCAGCGACTTGGATAAATCTTTTAGCCGGCCGACGACCGACGAGTCCAGCCGGACCCGCGCAGAGGGTCGAAAAGCGTCATGCTCGTCGGTGGATCCGAGCGACCAACTATGCGAGCCGCGTTCGAGTGGGAGCTTGCCGGCCCAATACGCCTTATCGGCAAGGTAGTCGGCGGAAGCTTCGTAGTCTGTTTCGCAATCAATCAAGTCCTGTATCGACCCGAAGGAAGCAGCCGGGATCGCTTCACCCAAAACGATCGCGGAGTAGATAGCGGCGACCCGACGGCTGACCAACGCCATACCTAGGCCGTCCACCGCTATGTGGTGACAGCATGCGAACAGATAGAACTCATCAGACGAAGTTTGAAATAAAACGAACTTGAATAGCGGGCCGCTTAGCGGCATCGGCGTCCGTTGAATCGTCCCGGTTATTTCCTGAACTTTCTGCGCCGGATCATCCGCCTGGATCAGATCGTAGAAATCCAATGCCACATCTGGATAATCGACCGCGTATTGCAGGACCTGGCCGTCGACCTCAACAAATGCGGCCCTGCCTGGTTCGGCCTCTTGCACCGCTTGCCGAATCGCCTGTTCGAGATGACCGCGGTCTACCGGACCGGCGATTCGCCCCAGCAGACCGAGCTGCCATTCCGCGCCCCCCCGGCCCATTTCATGCGCAAGCCATATGTCCAACTGACCACGCGTCAGCGGGAGTGCCTTGCCATCAAATTGCATGCAACGCCTCACCCCAGGAAGCGTTTTGCCCATCAAAAGCCTGATCCCTGCCAGGCTCTCGCGCTCGCATGCGCTCTACACCGATCAAGTTCTGTTCGACGCCGTCCGAGCACGCAGTGCGATCAGCTATCCCCAAATCAACCGCCTAGCCGGTTACGGCGCAGGAGGCTCTCGGCCGCACGTTGTGCTTCGCCGTTGAAAACAACCAACCGGATCACCGATGCTTGGCGAACGAATCGATGAGCACCGACTCCCTAGAGCCTCTGATCCAACCTCTTTATGCCCGTCCAAACCATACTCAAAGCCAGCGCCGCCCGTCCCGGCTTTCGGCAGTTCCAAAGCGCTAAATCCCACCTGTCGGACGCAACTTTGGGAGAAACGTGCTAGCTCCGGCGCGTCTTCAACCCGATCAGCCAACTCGCCCCGAGCGGGCGAAGGCTTCCACAAGATCGGCAGCGGCCGAAGCGCTTTCGGCAGGCTTGGTCATCTGTGTCGCGATCTCGCGGGCTCGGGTGATGCACTCTGGCGTCAGGACTCGGCGCAGGTCCGCGGCAAGTGTTTGCCCGGTGGTGGTTGACAGGCGCCGGGCGGTGCCTACCCCCAGTCGTTTCACCTGTGCTCCCCAAAACGGCTGATCGTGTTCCGTCCAAAGGACCAGCTCGGGAATTCCGGCGCGCAGCCCCGCAGCCGTGGTGCCCGCGCCGCCGTGGTGGACCACCGCGCGGCAAATTGGAAAGGTCTCCGCGTAATTGATCGCCCCCACCACCTTCACGTGGTCGGAACACCGCACCCCGCTATAGTCGGTGACGCCGGCGCAAATCAGTGCCCGCTCACCCAACTGGGCGCATGCGCCGCTGATCATCTCGACCGTGTCGGACGGAGATTGCACCGGCATGCTGCCGAAGCCGAAGAAAATCGGCGGTGTGCCGGCAGAAGCCCACGATGCGACCTCGTCGTCGGCGCTCGTCGGCAACTCCATCGTCAGTGCGCCCACGAAGGGCCGTTGATGCTTCCATCGCGCCCATTCGGCCGCCAGGCCCGGGAAAATCACGTCGTCGTATGCCTGGATTTCCAACGATCCCCGTTCGGCAATTCGCCGCGGTGAACCATATGTTGCCTTCGGTAGGCCGAGCCGGCTGCGCTGCGCATTCTCGACCTTCTTGATCGCGCGCCACCACAGCCAGTCATGCAGCGTCAGCACCAAGCGAGAGGCCGACGCGGGCAAGATCGGCAACGATTGGCCGTTGGGGCGCACCGGGGCATGGTGCAGCGTGGCCAACGGAAGCCCGTGGTGTTCAGCGACATTGGCCGCGATCTCCTGGTAAGTCTGACCGGCGAGCACCAGGTCGGCTCCGTCCGCCAGTGACGTCAGTGTCTCGTTCATCTGCACCCAGGCCCCAGTGCTGACTTTCCACAGCTCGCGTCCCCACTCCGATAGGTCACGCATTCTCCAGAACGTGCTGAACACGGAGGTAAAAAAGTTGCGGAACACGTCCAGCCATACCCGTGTCTCCGCTCCGTAGGGCACCGCGGTAAGCCCGGCCGATTCCGCGAAGTCAACCAGGTCGGGCGGGACCGCGATGCACACGTCGTGCCCTCGGCGCTGCAGCTCACGGCCGACTACAACCGACGGCTCGATATCGCCTCGAGTCCCGTAGCTCGCCAACACAAATCTCATTGCGGATCTCAAACTTTCGGTTGTCGCGCCGCCCGGCGACGTATCGTTCCCGAACCGAGCCAAATGCCGACGACGCGGGTCGACGTACCCACGGCCGGCCACAGCCCCGGTGCCCACATCTCCGGTAGAGCCAGAGCCTAGACATGGCTCCGCGGCGACGGCAGGTTTCGGCGTCCGCCGCCCACATTGCCAACGGGTTCCGTGAGTCAGCGCAACTCGCTGAACTAGCACTGGGTGTCCGGTTATGCTGCGGTCGTCTGGGCCGAGGGCGTGGGCCGCCGCTTGCAATCCGACGATGCGCCAGGGAATCGAACAGTCATGACCGCGATGAAGTTTGTGCTGGCAAATTGGGGAACGCGTGGCGAGGTCGAGCCGTACCTAACGATCGGCCGTGAATTGGTTCGCCGCGGGCATGACGTGAGTATGGCCGTCGCTCCCGAAATGGTCGATTTCGTCGAGTCA
>NZ_LZLL01000457.1:0-18215 GCF_001669335.1 Mycobacterium sp. 1245852.3
CCGCTTGCGCGTGGCCCAACGGCGTCGACGAAGAGTCCTTCTTCGAAAAGCAATTGGCCGCATCGGCGCCCGACTGGCTGCCGCGCGCCAGCGTGACCCATCGATCCGGAACGACGACATATCCGATCATCGACAGCCCCACCGGTCTGGCCTGGATCGCCCAACAGGCCGCGCTGGAGGTCCACGTGCCCCAGTGGCGCTTCGTCGCCGAGTGGACCCGTAGCCGGGCCGAGGAATTGAAACCCGGACCGGCGACCCGTCTGGTGTTCGACCTGGACCCCGGTGAAGGCGTCACGATGGCTCAGCTGGCCGAGGTGGCGCACGCCGTCCGTGAACTGATCACCGGGATCGGGCTGACCACCTATCCGCTCACCAGCGGAAGCAAGGGCCTGCACCTGTACACGCCGCTCGCCGAGCCGGTGAGCAGCAAGGGCGCGACGGTGTTGGCCAAACGTGTTGCGCAACAACTGGAAAAGACGATGCCCAAGCTGGTGACGTCGACCATGACCAAGAGCCTGCGCGCCGGAAAGATCTTCCTGGACTGGAGCCAGAACAACGGCTCCAAGACGACCATCGCGCCCTACTCGCTGCGCGGACGCGAACAGCCCACCGTCGCGGCACCGCGCACCTGGGCCGAACTCGACGACCCGTCGCTGCGCCAACTTCGCTATGACGAGGTGCTGGAGCGGGTGGCCCGCGACGGCGACCTGCTTGCAGAGCTGGACGAGGATGCGCCCGTTCCGGATCGGTTGACGAAATACCGCAGCATGCGCGACGCTTCGAAAACTCCCGAGCCGGTACCCGTGGCGAAACCCGCTGTCGGACAAGGCAACAGCTTCGTCATCCAGGAACACCACGCCCGCCGGCTGCACTACGACTTCCGGCTGGAACGAGACGGCGTGCTGGTGTCCTGGGCGGTGCCGAAGAACCTGCCCGAGACCACGTCGGTGAACCACCTCGCGGTCCACACCGAGGATCATCCGTTGGAATACGGCGGTTTCGAAGGCATCATTCCCAAGGGCGAGTACGGCGCGGGCAAGGTGATCATCTGGGACTCCGGAACTTACGAGGCCGAGAAGTTCAACGACTCCGCCGAAAAAGGGGAGGTGATCGTCAATCTGCACGGCAGCAAGATCTCCGGACGCTACGCGCTGATCCAAACCAACGGCGATCAGTGGCTGGCGCACCGGATGAAGGACCAGAACGTTTTCGAGTTCGACACGATCGCCCCCATGCTGGCCACCCACGGCTCGGTGACGGCACTCAAGGCGAGCCAGTGGGCATTCGAAGGCAAGTGGGACGGCTACCGGCTGTTGATCGAGGCCGACCACGGCGCGCTGCGGGTACGGTCGCGCCGCGGCCGCGAGGTCACCCGGGAATATCCCGAATTACAGTCGCTGGCAACCGATCTCGCCGCGCACCATGTGGTCCTCGATGGCGAAGCGGTGGTGTTGGACGGCTCGGGTGTGCCCAACTTCCACGAGATGCAGAACCGCGGCCGCGGCTCCCGTGTCGAATTCTGGGCGTTCGACGTGCTCTACCTCGACGGCCGCTCGCTGCTGCGGGCCCGCTACTCGGACCGGCGCAAGGTGCTGGAAATGCTGGCCGCGGGCAGCGCTCTCATCGTTCCCGAACTGCTGCCCGGAGACGGCGCGCAGGCGCTGGAGCATTCGGGCGAGCGCGGCTGGGAGGGCGTGATCGCCAAGCGGCGCGACGCCACCTATCAGCCCGGGCGGCGCTCGTCGTCGTGGATCAAGGACAAGCACTGGAACACCCAGGAAGTCGTAATCGGCGGCTGGAAGGCCGGGGAGGGCGGACGCAGCAGCGGCATCGGCTCACTGCTGATGGGCATCCCCACCGCCGACGGCCTGCACTTCGCGGGGCGGGTCGGCACCGGGTTCACCGAACGCGACCTGGCCAACCTGAAGAAGACGCTGGCTCCGCTGCACACCGATGAATCCCCATTCCACCCACCGCTGCCCCGCAGCGAAGCCCGGGGCGTGACCTACGTGGAGCCGGTCCTGGTGGGTGAAGTGCGCTATAGCGAGTGGACCCCGGATAACCGGTTGCGCCAATCGAGTTGGCGGGGGCTGCGCCCGGACAAGGAAGCAAGTGAGGTGGTACGCGAGTGAAATGGGTTACCTACCAAGGCGATGACGGCGAGCGCGTCGGGGTCCTGTCCGGCGACACCATCTACGCGCTGCCGCCGGGGGTGACGCTGCTCGAGCTGATCGCGCGCGGCTCGGACGGATTGCGGCGGGCGGGGGACGAAGCGCAGCGCACCCCGTCGGCGACCGTCCCGCTCGCCGACGCGCGACTGCTGGCACCGATTCCGCGCCCGCCGTCGATCCGCGATTCCCTGTGTTTTTTGGACCACATGCGCAACTGCCAAGCCGCACTGGGTGCCGGGCGGGTGCTCGCCGACACCTGGTACCGCATTCCCGCGTTCTACTTCGCCTGCCCGACAACGGTATTGGGCCCGTACGACGACGCCCCGACGGCGCCCGGAAGCGCTTGGCAGGACTTCGAATTGGAGATTGCCGCGGTGATCGGGACCGGCGGAAAGGATCTCACCGTCGAGCAGGCCGAACAGGCCATCATCGGCTACACCATCTTCAACGACTGGTCCGCGCGCGATCTGCAGCAGATGGAGAGCCAGCTGGGGATCGGTCAGGGCAAGGGCAAGGACAGCGGGGTGACGCTGGGCCCCTACCTGGTCACCCCCGACGAGCTCGAGCCGTATCGCGACTCCGCGTCTCCCGGCAAGCTGGACCTGCGCGTCACCGCCCTGGTCAACGACGCGGTCATCGGTACCGGATCGACGGCCCAGATGGACTGGACCTTCGGCGAGGTCATCTCCTACGCCTCGCGGGGCGTCACGCTGAATCCCGGTGACGTCATCGGCTCCGGGACGGTGCCCACCTGCACGCTGGTCGAGCACCTCAATCCCGCTGCGCTGGAAGCGTTTCCGGGCTGGCTGCACGACGGCGACGTCGTCACGCTTCGGGTCCAGGGCTTGGGGGAGACTCGGCAAACTGTCCGCGCCAGCGGCGCGCCGCACCATCTGGCCCCCCGGCCCAACCCCGACGCCGCACCTGCCCCGGCCCGGGTCAACCGCGCGCCGGCAAAGGTGCCCTACACCCGCGGGCTGCATCAGGTCGGCGACCGGGTGTGGGCATGGACGCTGCCCGACGGCGGTTACGGGTGGAGCAACGCCGGGCTGATCGCCGGCGACGGTGCGTCGCTGTTGGTGGACACCCTGTTCGACCTGGCGCTGACCCGCGAGATGCTCGCCGCCATGCGGCCCATCACCGGGCCGGCGCCGATCACCGACGCGGTGATCACCCACTCCAACGGCGACCACACCCACGGCAATCAGCTGCTCGACGCGTCGGTGCGCATCATCGCTGCCCACGGCACCGCCGAGGAGATCGAGCACGGCATGGCCCCCGAGATGCTGGCGATGGCGCAGACCGCCAACCTCGGGCCGGTGGCAACGCCGTACACACGGGAACGCTTCGGGCACTTCGACTTCAGCAACATCACGCTGCGCAACGCCGACCAGACCTTCGAACGAAGCCTGTCGATCGAGGTGGGTGGACGCCGGATCGACGTGCTGAACCTGGGTCCCGCGCACACCGCCGCCGACTCGGTGGTGCATGTGCCCGACGCCGGCGTGCTGTTCGGCGGCGACCTGTTGTTCATCGGCTGCACGCCCATCGTGTGGGCGGGCCCGATCGCCAACTGGGTCGCGGCGTGCGACGCGATGGTCGCGCTGGACGCTGCCACGGTGGTGCCCGGCCACGGCCCGGTCACAGACCCGGATGGAATCCGTGCGGTGCGTGACTATCTCGTGCACGTCGCCGAACAGGCCGAGGCCGCACACCGCCGGGGCCTGTCGTGGGCCGAGGCCGTCGACACCATCGACCTCGGCGAGTACGCGACCTGGTTGGACGCTGAGCGCGTCGTCGTCAACGTCTACCAGCGATACCGCGAACTCGACGCGCAGACACCGCATTTGGAGATCATGGCCCTGCTGGTGATGCAGGCCGAATGGCTGGCGAAGCGGTCGGCGTGATGCACCGCGCCGGCTAGCGCCGCACGGCCCTGACGAAGCTGATCGTGGTGGCGGGCACCTGCTGCCCGGCGGGTCCCAGTTCCGGCAGACCCGCGGCGGCGAACAGGTCGGTGAGCCGAAACGTGGTGGTATCCCACCCGTTTGCGGCCAGGTGTGCGGCGACGTCGGTGTGCTCGCCGGGGTAGGCCAGGCCGGCGATGTCCAGCTCGAGCCCCTGCCTCCGCCACCCCTCGGTCATGCGCTGCGCCTGCTCCTGGCCCTCCGGCGTCGGCGGGGCGACGGTCCCGAAATCGGCGGCGAACCGGCTGCCCTCGCTGGACAACGGAATGATGGCGTTCAGCAACCGCACTTCGGCTTCGGGCGGAAGGAATCCGATCAGCACTCCCTCGGCCAGCCACGCCGTCGGCTGATCCGGGTCAAAGCCGGCCTCCTGCAAAGCCGCCGGCCAGTCCTCGCGCAAATCGATGCCCACGGTGCGGAGTTCGGCGGTGGGGGCCGCGCCGATCTCGGCCAGCGTCGCCGTCTTGAACGCGATCACCTCCGGCTGATCGATCTCGTACACCGTCGTCCCGGCCGGCCACCGCAGCCGGTAGGCCCGCGAATCCAGCCCGGACGCCACGATCACCACCTGACGCAGCCCGGCCTGCCCGGCGGCGGCGAAGTAGTCGTCGTAGAACCGGCCCCGAGCCGCGAAGGTGTCCACCATTCGCGAGAAGGCGACGCCCTCTTCGATGTCGGCCGAATCGAGTTCGCCGCTGGCCAGCTTGGTGAAGACGTCCAGCCCGACGGCACGCACCAGCGGCTCGGCGAACTCATCGGTGATGACCGGTTGAGGACGTTTGGTGGCGGCCGCGCGGGCGGCGGCCACCATGGTGGCGGTGGCGCCCACGCTGCTGGCCAGGTCCCAGCTGTCGCCTTCGGTTCGTGCCATGGCTTCTCCTTCGGTGTGGTGGCAAAACCACGGTATGCCTCATCGGTGAACAGGCACGTCGCCTACGGTTCCCCTATGCCCGCAGTGACACTGGAAGCTCTCGAAGACAACATCGCCTGCATCACCCTGAACCGGCCCGAGCGCCTCAACGCCATCGACGGGTCGTTGATCGACGGCGTGGACAAGGCGCTCGACGTTCTCGACGAGGGCGAGTTCCGGGTGGCGATCCTGACCGGTGCCGGGCGCGGCTTTTGCGCCGGCGCCGACCTGAGCGGCACCGGCCAGCCGTGGACGCAGAACAAGCCGACCACCCCGGCGTTCAAGGTGAACTACGACGCGCAGGTTCGGTTGGCCAACCTGTACACCCGGATCTACGAGATGGACATTCCGGTGATCGGAGCGGTGAACGGTGTCGCCGTCGGTGGCGGCCTGGCGTTCTCGTTGGTCTGCGACGTCCGGGTCGCCTCCGAGCAGGCCCGGTTCGGTTCGGTGTTCATCAAGGCGGGCTTCTCGTCGATGGACATGGGCACCAGCTACCTGCTACCGAAGATCGTCGGCGCCGGCGTGGCCCGCGAACTCATGCTCACCGGCCGCATCATCGATGCGGCCGAGGCCTATCGCATCAAGCTAGTGCACGAGGTCGTCGCCCCCGACGAGCTGCTGCCCGCCGCGCTCAAGCTGGCCCGATCGATCGCCGAGAACAACGCTTATGGGGTGTGGCAGACCAAGATTGGGCTCAACGCCGCGCTCGATGCGCCCAGCCTGCGCCATGCCATCGAGATCGAGAACCGCACCCAGATCCTCAGCGGCTTCACCAACAACCCGGTCGAGGCCGCCTTGGCGCACCGAGAGAAGCGCGCCCCGAAATGGGATTCGTTGTGAATTCTAGAGTTTCGCGATCACGTTCTCGGCGAACATCTCCAGGTTGCGGATCTTGCTGTCCAGCGGCTCGGTGTCCTTGCCCTTGATGTAGGGGATGCGGAAGCCGACGATGACGTCGGTGACGCCCTTGTCCTCGAGCCGCTTGATGCCGTCCGCGGCGTAGGCGTCGGCCGAGATGACGTGGATCTCGAACGGCCCCGTCTTGCCGGCCTCTTCGCGGAACTTCTTGAGCTTGGCCAACAGGTGATCGAGCTCCTCGGGGTCACCGCCGCCGTGCATCCAGCCGTCCAGGCGCGCGGCGCGCCGCAGGGCCGCGTCGGCGTGCCCGCCGATCAGGATCGGCACGGGCTTGGTCGGGGCGGGCGTCATCTTGGTCTTGGGGATGTCGTAGAACTCGCCGTGGAACTCGAAATACTCACCGGTGGTGAGGCCCTGGATGATCTCGATGCATTCGTCCATCCGCTTACCGCGCCTGGCGAACGGGACACCCAGCAGCTCGTAGTCCTCGGGCCATGGGCTGGTGCCGACGCCGAAACCCACTCGGTTGTCGGTCATCGCGGCCAGCGAGCCAATCTGCTTGGCCACCAACGCCGGTGGGCGGATGGGCAGCTTGAGGACGAAGAAGTTGAACCGCAGCTTGGTGGTCACCGCGCCCAATGCCGATGTCAGCACGAAGGTTTCGATGAACTCCTTGCCATCCAGGAACTCGCGGTTGCCGTCCGGGGTGTAGGGGTACTTCGAGTCGGATTCGAAGGGATAGGCGATGCTGTCGGCGATCGTCATGGCGTCGTAGCCAGCCGCCTCGGCTGCCTTGGCCAGCGGGATGTAGTACCTAAAGTCAGTCATCGCCTCTGCATAGGTAAACCGCACGTCATCTGCCTTCCTGGAGGGGTCGTCCCTCGACATTAGAACGTGTTCTAGTTTCAGCACAACCGACAGCTGGCGCGACGGGAACGGGGGCGCCGTCGAGGGACGGTTTCGGATTACAGCTGGTTCTCGGGACCGATGACCGCCCACACCGTCTTGCCGGACGGGGTGGGCGTGCTGCCCCACGCGCGCGACAACGCTTCGACGATCGCCAGCCCGGACACGTCGATGCCCTTCGGCGGCGACGGCAGCCGCACCGCGGGCGCGTCGCTGGCGTCGGACACCGCAATGGTCGCGGTGGTGCCCTGCGCTTCGATGCGCACCGCCGGAACGCTCGCGGTGTGCTCGAGCACGTTCTCCACGAAAACGTTGACCACCACCAGGGCCACCGGAATGAGTTTCGATTGCGACCAGGTGGTGAGCCACTCGCGGACCATGCGCCGTGACTCGCGCAGGCTGGTCAGGTCGGCGGGCAGCTGGACATCGGCGCGCCGCACCGGGCGGCGGCTGTTCTGGCCGAGCGCCTTCATTGCCGCCTTTTCGCTCGGATAGACCGGCATGAAGTGGGTGATCCCGCTATTGCTGATCGCCTCGCGGGTCGCCCGGTCGGTGCAGACCAACACGATCGGAACGTGGGGAGCGCTGCCAACCTGCCAGTAGGCGCCCATGAAGGTCGACCATGCTGATTCGGTGTGCGCCTTGAGGCCGGAGACGTTGACGATCACGGCGGCGGCGTCGTCCAACGTGGCCTTGAGAATTCGCTCGAGCACAGTGGTGGCGTTGGCGGCATCCAGCTCACCGTCGACGGTCAGAACGGCGACCGAGTCATCCGTTCGCATCGCAACGGCCACGGGGCTCATCCCAGCTCGGTCCTGGCGTCCGGTTCCATTTACCGCTCCTCGCATTCTGCCGGGCCGACTGCTTGAGTATCCGCTCTCAGGGGCAAAAGTCTACTTCGCAACTCGTCGGCGACTACGCAGGCAGAAACCACAGGCGATCGGGATTCGCCCGAATCTGTGCCGCAAACCCGCAGTGAAGGCATCATGTGTTCCCCTCCCCACCCGCTGGGGCGTTCGACTTTTATCGCCCCAGCGTGCTGTGGAGTCCGTCGCCCAGCACGCGCTTCCCCGGGGTTACCACGCGCTGAGCGCCGCCAAACTTTTGGGTACGTTCAACAAACGTGCATTAACCAGCGCAAAGGCACCGGTTTCGGCGGCCGCGGCGGCCCCCGAGCGGGGCTCAGCGGTTGCTCAGTGCGTAGGGCGGAGCGCCCACCCCGGCGACCGAGTGCGTTCCCCACGGTGTCTGTTCGACGATGCGTGCCGGCGCGCTGCGCCGACCGATGGTCAGTGTGCCGGTCCGCACTTGCTTGAAGAGGTCGTCCGACAACGGTCCGGCCGCCGAATCGAAGACGGTTCCCTGCCAGTGATAGCGGCCGTCGAGCGGGTCCAGATGGCCGGTCAGCCGGACCTGTACCGGATGGCGGGCGCCACCGATTTCTAGGGTGGCGGCTCCGCTGTAGGTGTTGTCGCCGGCGGGCGCGGTGGCCGACAGTTCGAAGGCGGATGCCACCGGGGGCGGCTCGGCCGGTCGCAACTGGGCCCGCTCGTTGAACACCCGCTGGCTGCTGGCCCGCACCTCGATGCGGGCGCTGGCGGTGCGCGCCATGACTTTCAGGCACTCGGCGACGTAGCGCGCCTGGGCGTCCCGATCGGGTCCGGTGATGACGAAGTAGTTCGGGAATCCGCGGACCGCCACCCCACAGAACGGCTCCATCCCGTCGTGCCAGGCCCGCCGCAGGGTGAGGCCGCCCGCGCCGATCAAGCCGTCGTCGGCGGCGTCCTCGGGGATGAAGAAGCCGGTGCCATAGACGATGGCGTCGACGCGGTGCTCGACGCCGTCGGCGGTGCGCACGCCCGCTGCGGTGACCGCCTCGATCGCCGACGCGGCGATCGTCAGCAGCGGCCGCGTGGCGGCGGGCCGGGCGCGGCTGCGCAGCCAGCGTTTGGCGCGGGTGGACCATGCCGGGATGTCGGCCACCACCCGACGTGGTGCGTGGGCGAACACGGTGACAGAAGCTGCCGCCCGAGTCAGTCGCTCGAGGTGATGGGCCGCCGCGGCGTCGGTGCCGATCGCCGCGATGTGCTTGCCGGACGGATCGAATCCGCGGTCCCATGCCGCGGCGTGAAATGTCGCACCGCGAAAGGTCTTGTCTCCAGGAAACTTCGGTATCCACGGGGTGCCGGGCCGGCGGTGTGCGTCGACGACGACGTGCGCCCGGACGACGCGGCCGCCGTCGGTGTGTAGCGTCCAGGTGTCGGTGCCCTCGTCGAACACGCAACGCGGGACCGGGACGTCCAGCGTCGCGACGTCGGTCACGCCGGCGGACTGCAAAACGGAGCGGACGCCGGCGTCCGGACCGATGACGACCAGCGGATGCTGAGCCGTCACAGAAACCTGCTGCGCTTCCAACCGCGGCGCGCGATCGGCCCCAGCAGGCCCACCTCGGTCAGAAACGCCGCCAGCGGAGCGAAGCCGGCCACCTGGGTGTCGCGGCGATGTGGGCTGGTGCGCGCGACCTTTCGGGCCCGCTTGGGGTCTAGGCCCGCCCGTGCGTACGGGACCGGATTGCTGAACAGGTAGTTGAAGAAGTATCCGCCCAACCCATTGATGTTGGCCATGAACCAACGGTTGAACCGGGGCATCTCGACGACGCGCTTACGGGCGCCGTCGCGCGCGAACTGGATGTGGCGTGCCTCTTCGGTGACGTGAATCCGCATGAGGCGCTGGATGATTGGCTGCAGTTCCGGGTCGTCCATCATCTGCCGCTGCAGCGAGTCGAAGATCTCCTCACCGATCAGGGCGGCCACCCAGAGCATCGAGCCGCGCTGAAACGCCAACGGCAGCGCATTGATGATCATTCGGTGAAACAGCTTGGGGCGCACCGGCTTTGCCCCGATGCGTTCGATGGCCTTGCCGAACATCACCATGTGGCGGGTCTCGTCGCCCAGTTCGGTCAGCTTGTAGTGCGTCGACCTGCTGGTCGGGTCTTCATGCAGGATGGTGCGCAGCAGCGCCTGGTTGAGCATGTTCTCGAACCAGATCCCGGCCGAGAGCGTGTTGACCAATTCCTGGCGGGACAGCTCGATTTGTTGTTCGCGGGACATCTCGTCCCACATGGGGGTGCCGTAGAGCGACACCAGCCGGGGCGGCAGATAGAACTTGTCCGGATCCAGCGGTGCGTCCCAATCGATGTCGACGACGGGTTCGTAGGACTTCTTGACCGAGCCCTTCAGCAACCGGTCCGAGAAGTCTTCACGACTCGGCCCTGGGGGCTTCACCGCTGACGTCATACGCCGCTCCCTCCATTGGGTGCTTCAGACGGTACCCATGGTACTGGGTACTTGGGGTCCCGGCTAGATGTTGAAGGTTGCGATTCGGCAATCTGACGGGCAACGAGCATCAGGAGGCGACGCGTTGGGCCGGCACATTCATGTCATCGGCATCGGGGCCGGCGACCCCGATTACGTGACCGTGCAGGCGATCAAGGCGCTCAACGCCACACAGGTCTTCTTCGCGATGGACAAGG
This sequence comes from Mycobacterium sp. 1245852.3, assembly GCF_001669335.1. Lineage (NCBI taxonomy): Bacteria > Bacillati > Actinomycetota > Actinomycetes > Mycobacteriales > Mycobacteriaceae > Mycobacterium > Mycobacterium sp. 1245852.3. The sequence goes on from NZ_LZLL01000457.1 coordinate 10,348, forward strand.
GCGAACAGAAGAGCGACCTGGTGGCGCTGCGACGCGAGGTCTGCGACCGGTTCATCCGCGAGCCGGGCTACCGGTTCGTCGAGCTGGCCGACCCCAAGCGGGCAGACGATGCCGACTACCGGGGCGCGGTTGCTCAGTGGCACGCCGCCCGCGCGCAGATCTGGGCCGATGCGATCGCCGCCGAACTCGGTCCGCACGGCGTCGGCGGGTTTTTGGCCTGGGGCGATCCGTCGCTCTACGACAGCACCCTGCGCATCCTCGACGCGGTGGCCGCGCGCGTCGACTTCACGTTCGACGTCATTCCGGGGATCACCGCCGTGCAGGCGCTGACGGCACGCCACCGCATCCCGCTCAACGAGGTAGGCGAACCCGTGCTGATCACCACGGGCAGGCAACTGCGCACCTACGGGCCGTCTTCGGCATCGGCCGTGGTGATGCTCGACGGCGACTGCTCGTTTCAGGTCTGCCCGCCCGACACGCAGATCTGGTGGGGCGCCTACCTCGGCACCGACGATGAACTGCTCATCGCGGGCACGGTGGGCGAGGTGGGGCCGCGCATCGTTTCGCTGCGAGCCGAAGCCCGCGCCCGGCACGGCTGGATCATGGACACCTATTTGCTGCGACCGGCACACTGAAACCGTGCCCGAACTACCCGAGATCGAAGCGCTGGTCGACCACCTGCGGCGCCACGCCGTCGGCCTGCCGATCGGCCGGGTCGACATCGCCGCCCTGTCCGTGCTCAAGACCTTCGACCCGCCGATCAGCGCGCTGCACGGCCAGACCGTCGCCGGGGCCGAGCGGTGGGGCAAGTACCTCGGGCTGCGCACCGACAACCTCTTCTTGATCGCGCATCTGTCGCGTGCCGGCTGGCTGCGTTGGTCGGACAAGCTGGGCGCCGCGCCGCTGCGGCCCGGCAAGGGCCCGATCGCGCTGCGGGTGCACCTGGGCACGCCCGGCGAGGCGCCCGGTTTCGACCTCACCGAGGCCGGCACCCAAAAGCGGCTGGCGGTGTGGCTGGTCGACGACCCGGCTCAGGTCCCCGGCATCGCCGCGCTGGGCCCGGACGCGTTGGATCTGGACGCCGACGCGCTGGCTGATCTATTGGCCGGCAACACCGGCCGGATCAAGACCGTCATCACCGACCAGAAGGTGATCGCCGGGATCGGCAACGCGTACAGCGACGAGATCCTGCACGTCGCGCGGATCTCGCCCTTCGCCACGGCCGGCAAGCTGTCCGATCAGCAACTCGCCACCCTGCACGACGCGATGGTTTCGGTGCTCACCGATGCGGTGACCCGATCCGTCGGGCAGGGCGCGGCCACGCTCAAGGGCGAGAAGCGCTCCGGCTTGCGGGTGCACGCCCGCACCGGGCTGCCCTGTCCGGTGTGCGGGGACACCGTGCGCGAAGTCTCGTTCGCGGACAAGTCTTTTCAGTACTGCCCGACGTGTCAGACCGGCGGGAAGATCCTGGCCGACCGGCGGATGTCGCGTTTGCTGAAGTAGTCGCCGGGCCGGGACTTGACACCTGTCGATATGCTGCCCCGATGACTCGCCAGAAGATCCTCATCACCGGTGCCAGCTCCGGCCTGGGCGCCGGCATGGCGCGTGCGTTCGCCGCCAAGGGCCGCGACCTCGCCCTGTGCGCGCGGCGCACCGACCGGCTCGATGAGCTCAAAGCCGAGCTGTCGCAAAAGCATCCGGGCATCAACATCGCCGTCGCCGCGCTCGACGTCAACGACCACGAGGCCGTCCCCAAGGTGTTCGCCGAACTCAGCGACGAACTCGGGGGCATCGACCGCATCGTCGTCAACGCCGGCATCGGCAAGGGCGCAAAGCTGGGGTCCGGCAAACTGTGGGCGAACAAGGCCACCATCGAGACCAACCTGGTCTCAGCGCTGGTGCAGATCGAGGCCGCACTGGAGATGTTCAACAAGAACGGATCGGGGCACCTGGTGCTCATTTCGTCGGTGCTCGGCAACACCGGCGTCCCGGGCGTCAAGGCCGCTTACTGCGCCAGCAAGGCGGGGCTGACGTCATTGGGTGAGTCGCTGCGCGCCGAGTATTCGAAAGGTCCGATCAGGGTCACCGTGATCGAGCCCGGTTACATCGAATCGGAGATGACCGCCAAGTCGGGGAGCACGATGCTGATGGTGGACAACGAGACTGGTGTCAAGGCGCTGGTCGGTGCCATCGAGCGCGAGCCTGGCCGGGCCGTGGTGCCGCGGTGGCCGTGGGCGCCGCTGGTGCAACTGATGCGGGTGCTGCCGCCGCAGCTGACCAAGATGTTCGCCTGATTCAGCTGGTCCGCCCGCGCTCGCTGCGGTAGCGGCGCACCAGGGCATCGGTGGAGCTGTCCGACTGCGGCGCCGGCGAGCCGTCCGCGGTGATCACCGGAAGCAGGGCCTTGGCCTGGGTTTTACCCAGCTCCACGCCCCACTGGTCGAACGAGTCGATCCCCCAGATCACGCCCTCGGTGAAGACCTGGTGCTCATACAGCGCGATCAGCTGGCCCATCACCGACGGGGTGAGCCGGTTGGCCAGGATCGAGGTCGAGGGCCGGTTACCGGGCATCACCTTGTGCGGCACGATGTCGGCGGGGGTGCCCTCGGCGGCGATCTCCTCGGCGGTCTTGCCGAACGCCAGCACCTGGGTCTGGGCGAAGAAGTTGCTCATCAACAGGTCGTGCATGCTGCCGTCGCCTTCGGCGGTGGGCAGGTCATCGAGGGGTTGGCTGAACCCGATGAAGTCGGCGGGCACCAGCCGGGTGCCCTGATGCAACACCTGGTAGAACGCGTGCTGCCCGTTGGTTCCCGGTTCGCCCCAAAAGATTTCACCGGTGTCGGTGGTGACCGGGCTGCCGTCCGCGCGGGTCGATTTGCCGTTGGATTCCATGGTCAGCTGTTGCAGGTATGCCGCGAAGCGCGCCAGGTCATTGGAGTACGGCAGCACGGCGCGCGACTGCGCGCCCATGAAACTGGAGTACCACAGGCCGATAAGCCCAAGCAGCACAGGCGCGTTGGATTCCAGCGGCGCGGTCTTGAAATGCCGGTCGACGATGTGGAACCCGGATAGGAAGTCCCCGAAGGCTTCTCGGCCGATGACGGCCATCACCGACAGGCCGATCGCCGAATCCACCGAGTAGCGGCCCCCGACCCAATCCCAGAACCCGAACATGTTGTCGGTGTTGATGCCGAAGTCGTCGACGAGGCGTTTGTTGGTGGAGACGGCGACGAAGTGCTGGGCCACCGCCGCGTCCCCGAGGGCGTCAGTGATCCAGCGGCGTGCGGCCGTGGCATTGGTCAGGGTTTCCAGCGTCGAGAACGTTTTCGACGCTACGATGAAAAGCGTTGTGGCGGGGTCCAAATCGGCCAGAGTGGCGATCAGGTCGGCAGGGTCGACATTGGAGACGAAACGCGCCGAGATCCCCGCATCCGCGTAGTGGCGCAGCGCCTGATAGACCATCACCGGGCCAAGGTCCGATCCGCCGATGCCGATGTTGACGACCGTGCTGATCCGTTTGCCGGTAGCCCCCGTCCATTCACCGCTGCGCAACCGGTCGGTGAAATCGCCCATGGCGTCGAGCACCGAGTGCACCTCCGCGACCACGTTCTGGCCGTCGACGGTCAGCTCGGCATCCCGCGGCAGCCGCAGCGCGGTGTGCAGGACCGCGCGATCCTCGGAGGTGTTGATGTGCACCCCGGCGAACATCTGGTCGCGCCGTTCTTCGAGATTGGCCGTGCGCGCCAGATCGACCAAGAGCCGCAGCGTTTCTCGCGTGATGCGGTGCTTGCTGTAATCGATGTAGAGGTCACCGACGGAGACGGTCAGCTCGCGGCCGCGATCGGGATCGTCGTCGAAGAACTGACGCAGATGGGTCTGGCCGATCTGTTCATGATGCCTGCGCAGGGCGTCCCACGCCGGGGTGGCGGTGATGTCGGGGAGGGTGTGCACGGATGTCATTGGCGTCGCTCCTCTTCATCGCTTCGCTCTGCATCGTCGCCGACGCGGGTCATGCTTCGACCCTATGGGTTGTGACGTGACGGAGCCAGGTGTAGCGCCGCGCCGATGCGACCCGGTCAGTGACCGAGCCGGCCCCTGCCCAGGCGCAGCAGCAGAATCGCCAGGTCCTTGCCTTCGGGGCCGAGTTCGCTGTAGCGCTCGATCACCTTCATCTCGCGGCTATGGACCAGCCGCGTGCCGCCCGAGGCCATCCGGGCCTTGCCGATTGCCTGAGACACCTCGGTGCGCCGCTGCACCGCGGCCAGAATCGCGGCGTCGAGCCGGTCGATCTCGTGACGCAACTCGTCTATGTCGGTGGGCACTTCGGTCGCCACCGTCTCGATGTTCATCTCTGCTGACTCCGCGTCTTCGTCGTGATGTGGGGGTTCTGGTCTCATGCAGTATCGGGCCTCACAAAAGACGAGCCCCGAGTGCCGAAGCGGACCACGGGGCTCTGCGGAAGCAGTTAGACCACGGGCACCGCGAACTGGTACCCGTAGGGAAATCGGCGGCGCCACTCCTGCGCCGAGGAGCGTCGCCGACATTGCACGTTGAGCACGAATCGAGTGTGCCACTAAAAACCGTGAACACGCAAAAAATCGCGTTTAAGCTGCGCTTTTTGGACTCCGGTGCAATTAGCCGGCCGAATGGACCAGCTTCGGAAACGCCATTCCGACACGCCGGATTTCGGGTAGCGTCCGTGACGCCGCACCGGCCGGTCCGGCCACTAGCCTGGTCTGATCCCGGGGCGCTGATGCGTCAGTGGGCGGCGGTAAGTTTGGACTGACATGAGTGTGCACGTAACAGATGCCAAGCCGGCCTCCGAAGCAGATCAACTGCTCGAGGGTCTCAATCCGCAACAGCGCCAAGCGGTGGTGCATGAGGGTTCGCCCCTGCTGATCGTCGCGGGCGCGGGTTCGGGAAAGACCGCGGTGTTGACCCGCCGCATCGCCTACCTGATCGCCGAACGCGGGGTCGGGGTCGGGCAGGTGCTGGCCATCACCTTCACCAACAAGGCCGCCGCCGAGATGCGCGAACGGGTGGTCCGGCTGGTGGGCAACCGGGCCCGCGCGATGTGGGTGTCCACCTTCCACTCGACCTGCGTGCGCATCCTGCGCAACCAGGCGTCGTTGATCGAGGGCCTGAACTCCAACTTCTCCATCTACGACGCCGACGACTCGCGGCGGCTGCTGCAGATGATCGGCCGCGACATGGGGCTCGACATCAAGCGCTATTCGCCGCGACTGCTGGCCAACGCCATCTCCAACCTCAAGAACGAGCTGATCGACCCCGCCGGGGCGGTAGCCAACCTGACCGACGACTCCGACGAGTTGTCCCGCACCGTGGCCAGCGTTTACGGCGAGTACCAGCGGCGGTTGCGCGCGGCCAACGCCCTGGACTTCGACGACCTGATCGGCGAGACCGTGGCGGTGCTGCGCGCCTTCCCGCAGATTGCCCAGCACTACCGGCGGCGGTTCCGCCACGTCCTGGTCGACGAGTACCAGGACACCAACCACGCGCAGTACGTGCTGGTGCGCGAATTGGCGGGTCGCGGCGGTTCAGCGAGGCGCGCCGGGGCTGGCCCGGGGGCCGGCGGAGGCGAGGTGAAGCTGGGACCGCCGAATCAACCCGGCAGTGACGAGGTATCCGACGAGGTTCCACCGGCGGAACTGTGTGTGGTCGGGGACGCCGACCAGTCGATCTATGCGTTCCGCGGCGCCACCATCCGCAACATCGAGGACTTCGAACGCGACTACCCGGACGCGACAACCATTCTGCTGGAACAGAATTACCGCTCGACGCAAAACATCCTGTCCGCCGCGAACTCGGTGATCGCCCGCAACTCCGGACGCCGGGACAAGCGGCTGTGGACCGCCGAAGGCGCCGGCGAGCTGATCGTCGGCTATGTCGCCGACAACGAGCACGACGAGGCCCGATTCGTCGCCGAGGAGATCGACGCGCTCGCCGAAAAGGGCGAGATCACCTACAACGATGTCGCCATCTTCTACCGCACCAACAACTCGTCGCGGTCGTTCGAAGAGGTGTTCATCCGCGCCGGAATACCCTACAAAGTCGTTGGGGGAGTGCGCTTTTACGAGCGCAAGGAGATCCGCGACATCGTCGCCTACCTGCGGGTGCTGGACAACCCCGGCGACGCGGTCAGCATGCGGCGCATCCTCAACACCCCGCGCCGGGGCATCGGCGATCGCGCCGAGGCGTGCGTGGCGGTGTATGCCGAGAACACCGGCGCCAGTTTCGCCGACGCGCTGGTGGCCGCGGCCGAAGGCAAAGTGCCGATGCTGAATTCGCGCGCGGAGAAGGCGATCGCCGGTTTCGTCGAGCTGCTTGACGAGCTGCGCGGCCGCCTGGACGACGACCTCGGCGACCTGGTCGAGTCGGTGCTCGAACGCACCGGATATCGCCGGGAGCTGGAATCGTCCACCGATCCTCAGGAGCTGGCGCGCCTGGACAACCTCAATGAACTCGTCAGCGTGGCACACGAATTCAGCACCGACCGCGCCAACGCCGCGGCGCTGGGCGAGTCCTTGCAGACACCTGAAGACGAGGACGTGCCGGACACCGGCGTGCTGGCGGAATTCCTGGAACGGGTCTCGCTGGTCTCCGACAGCGACGAGATCCCCGAGGACGGCGCCGGCATGGTCACCCTGATGACGCTGCACACGGCCAAGGGCCTCGAATTTCCGGTGGTGTTCGTCACCGGCTGGGAGGACGGAATGTTCCCCCACATGCGGTCCTTGGACGATCCGGTCGAGCTCTCCGAGGAGCGACGGCTGGCCTACGTCGGGATCACCCGGGCCCGCCAACGCCTCTATGTCAGCAGGGCGATCGTCCGGTCGTCCTGGGGGCAGCCCATGCTCAATCCCGAATCGCGCTTCCTGCAAGAGATTCCGCAAGAGCTCATCGAATGGCGGCGCACGGCACCCACCCCGTCGTTCAGCGCGCCGGTGAGCGGCGCCGGCCGGTTCGGCACCCCGCGGGCGGCCCCGACCCGTTCGGGGATGAGCAAGCGACCGCTGCTGGTGCTCGAACCCGGAGACCGGGTGACGCACGACAAGTACGGACTGGGCCGGGTCGAGGAAGTGTCCGGCGTCGGCGAATCGGCCATGTCGCTGATCGACTTCGGCAGCTCGGGACGGGTGAAGCTGATGCACAACCACGCCCCGATCAGCAAGCTCTAGCCGCGATCACGAGCTTCCGCATCGAGAGTGCACTCAGCGCGAGAAATCGGCGAAATCCTCACCGGGAGTGCACGTTCGGCAAAGGTCAGGCGTCCAGCCAGCGTTTGGTTTGCGGCAGCAGCACGAGCACGACCGTGGCGATCGGCAATGCGGGCAGCAGATGCACAACCCAGGCGACCCGCGCCCCGGCGATGAACACGCCGATGTAGGTGAGGACGGCGACCAGCGCTCCGGCCATCAGCAGGTAGCGGCTGATCGATCGGCGCTGCAGCAGCAAGATCACGCCAGAGACCGTGGTGCCGGCGAAGACCAGGGCCAGGAAGGCGACCGCGATGCAGAACAGGCGGTCAGTTCGCCACCAGCCGGCGATCAGGTCGGTGGCCACCACCGACGTGGCCCAGCCGCTGACGATGCTCACTGCGCACGCGGCGACGGCCGTCCGATCGCTGGGCTCGATGGCCGGCACTCCGTAACCCGTGCGGGCCGCGCCGAAACCGGACCGGTAGGGCGGCGGCTGCGGGGTGAAGTGGGTGGTGGGGGTGTCCGGCGTGGTGGGGATGGGACCGGTCGGCGCGCGGCGGATGATCCGTGTCCGTGAGTCGGAGGGCGGGTCGTGCTCCGGTGGGGGCTCGGGCGGACGCGGACCGGAATTTTCTTCGTTCGGCGCGG
>NZ_LZLL01000458.1:0-578 GCF_001669335.1 Mycobacterium sp. 1245852.3
GGGTCTGCCGTTGCCCACGCTGCTGGTCACCGCCACCGCGGCGACGGTGACCCGCTGGCGCGAGCTGCGCGGCCAGCACCCGCTCCCCGCCAAAGGTCAGCACCATCGCCGCGATGGTGAGCTCATGGCGCACGGCCAGCTCCGGCTCCGGCACCGGCGACGCGCCGGCGAGCAGCTCGCGTTCGAGCCGCAGCCCCGTGCCGCCGTCGGCGTGGGCGGCGCCGAGGTAATTCAGCAGCAGTTGCGGGGGCCGGAAGCCGGCGAGCCGCTCGGCGGTGTCGGCCCGCAAGTAGCGCAGCAACCCGTAGTCGAGTCCGTCGCCGGGGATGGAAGCCAGCTGCTCCCCCACCCTGCGCGGGTCGGTCGAGTCCAGCCTCACCGGGTAGATGGAGCTGAGCAGCCCGACGGTGTCGCTGGTGTCGATGGTGTGTGCGCCCGGGCCGTCCACCAAACCGTCTGCGCGGCCGTGTGTTTCGAGCGCCAGCAGCGGTGGCGGGGTGGGCTGGCCGCGCAGCTCGCGCCAGCGGGTCACCGTCGCCGCGGTGGCGGTGACCAGCAGCGTGGGCAACGGCAGACCC
>NZ_LZLL01000459.1:0-30916 GCF_001669335.1 Mycobacterium sp. 1245852.3
TGCTGAACCGCGACGTCATCGACGCGTTCCTGTCCTGGTACGTGCCCGATCTCGATCTCACCGACCCGAAGGCGCTGCCCATCACCATGGCTCCGGCCAACGCCGCGGATCTGTCCGGGCTGGCGCCCGCCTACATCGCGACCGCCGAACACGATCCACTGCGCGATGACGGGGCCCGTTACGCCGAGCTGCTCAGCGCCGCGGGCGTGCCGGTCGAGCTGACCAACGAGCCCACCCTGGTACACGGATTCGTCAGTTTCGCGTTGGCGATACCCGCCGCCGCCGAGGCCACCGAGCGCGGCCTGGCGGCGCTCCGCAAGGCACTGCACCCCTAGGCAGGCAACGATGGTCCCGCACCAAGACGAAACCCCCGACTATCACACGCTGATCATCGGAGCCGGGTTCTCCGGCATCGGTGCGGCGATCAACCTGGACCGGGCCGGGCTGCCCGATTACCTGGTGATCGAGGCCGCTGACGGGGTCGGCGGCACCTGGCACTGGAACACCTATCCCGGTATTGCCGTGGACATTCCGTCGTTCTCCTACCAGTTCTCGTTCGAGCAGAGCCGGCACTGGTCGCGGACCTACGCGCCGGGCCGAGAGCTCAAGGCCTACGCCGAACACTGCGCCGACAAGTACGGCATCCGCTCGCGGATCCGGTTCAACACCAAGGTGCAAACCGCCGAGTATGACGACGAGCGCGGCCTGTGGCGGGTGCAGACCGACCCGGCGGGCGAAATCACCGCGCGGTTTTTGATCAGCGCTTGCGGCGTGCTGACGGTGCCGAACCTGCCCGACATCGACGGCGTGGACTCGTTCGGCGGCATCACCATGCACACCGCGCGGTGGGATCACGGCCAGGACCTGCGCGGTAAGCGCGTCGCGGTGATCGGCACCGGCGCCTCGGCCGTGCAGGTGATTCCCGAGATCGCGCCGATCGTGTCGTCGCTCACCGTCTTTCAGCGCACCCCGATCTGGTGTTTCCCGAAGTTCGACGTGCCGCTGCCGGCGCCGGCGCGCTGGGTGATGCGAATTCCCGGCGGCAAGTTCCTGCAGCGCCTGCTCAGCCAGGCGTACGTCGAGCTCACCTTCCCCATCTCGGCGCACTACTTCACGGTGCTGCCGCTGGCCAAGCGGATGGCCTCGCTGGGGAAATCGTATCTGCGGCAACAGGTTCGGGATCCGGCCGTGCGCGAACAGCTCACCCCGCAGTACGCGGTGGGCTGCAAACGCCCCGGCTTCCACAACGGCTACCTCGCCACGTTCAACCGCGACAACGTGCGGCTGGTCACTGAACCGATCGACAAGGTCACCCCCGACGCGGTGGCCACCACCGATGGCGAGAACCACGAGATCGACGTGCTGATCCTGGCGACCGGTTTCAAGGTGATGGACCCCGACAACGTGCCCACCTTCGCGGTGACCGGGAGCGGCGGAAAGTCGTTGAGCCGCTTCTGGGATGAGCATCGGCTGCAGGCCTACGAGGGCGTCACGGTGCCGGGATTTCCCAACCTGTTCACCGTGTTCGGCCCGTACGGTTACGTCGGCTCTTCGTATTTCGCCCTGATCGAGGCGCAGACGCATCACATCGTGCGGTGCCTCAAGCGGGCCAAGCGCGTCGGCGCCACCCGCGTCGAGGTCAGCCAGGAGGCCAACGACCGCTACTTCGCCGAGATGATGCGCCGGCGGCCCCGCCAGATCTTCTGGCAGGACAGCTGTCGGCTGGCCAACAGCTACTACTTCGACAAGAACGGCGACGTGCCGCTGCGTCCGGGCACCACCCCCGAGGTGTACTGGCGCAGCCGGCGGTTTGATCTGGACGACTACCGGTTCACCCGGTAGCGGCTACGCTGCACCCGTGGCGAAGGAATTCGAAAGCATCGACGAGTCGCTGCGCGACTTCATCCGCGAACAGGCCGTTTTCTTCGTCGCCACCGCGCCGTCCGAGGGTGGGCGAATCAACCTGTCCCCCAAGGGGTATCGCGACACCTTCGCGGTGCTCGACGAGCACACCGTGGCCTACCTGGATCTGTTCGGCAGCGGCGTGGAGACGGTGGCCCATTTGCGCGACAACGGCCGCATCACCGTCATGTTCTGCTCGTTCACCCGCAACTCGCGAATCCTGCGGCTGTTCGGCACCGGACGGGTGGTCCGCCCCGACGACGCCGAATTCGCCGGGCTGATGCGGCATTTCGGCGATCAACACGCCGGGGTCCGCACCATCATCGTGGTCGATGTGGAGCGGATCGCCGACGCGTGCGGGTTCGCGGTGCCCTACTACGAGCTCATCGACGAGCGGCCGGTGCTCGACGCGGCGCACCGCAAGGCGACCGATGACCAGTACGGCCGGCTGGTCAAGCGCAACCGGCGCAGTATCGACGGACTGCCGGCGCTAGACGCCGACCACCCCGCGCCTAGATCGCGCGCTTGAGGTCGTCGACCTTGTTCAGCTGCTCCCACGGCAGTTCGATGTCGGTGCGGCCGAAGTGCCCGTAGGCGGCGGTCTGCGCGTAGATCGGACGTAGCAGGTCCAGGTCGCGGATGATCGCGCCGGGCCGCAGGTCGAACACCTCGGGCACGATCTTCTCGATCTTGACCGGGTCGACCGTCGCGGTGCCGAACGTCTCGATGAACAGCCCCACCGGGGCGGCCTTGCCGATGGCGTAGGCCACCTGCACCTCGACCCGCTCCGCCAGCCCGGCGGCGACGATGTTCTTGGCCACCCAGCGCATCGCGTAGGCCGCCGACCGGTCCACCTTGGACGGGTCCTTGCCGGAGAAGGCGCCGCCGCCGTGGCGGGCCCACCCGCCATAGGTGTCGACGATGATCTTGCGGCCGGTCAGGCCGGCGTCGCCCATCGGGCCGCCGAGCACGAACTTGCCGGTCGGGTTGACCAGCACCCGCGTCGCCGAGGAGTCGAGCGTGTCGTGGGCCAGCTCGTCCAGCACGGTCTTGAGCACGTGCTGGCGGATGTCGGGGTCCAGCGTCTTCTCTAGGTCGATGCCGTCGGCGTGCTGGGTGGAGACGACGACGGTGTCCAGCCGCACCGGAACGTCGTCCTCGTACTCGATGGTGACCTGGGTCTTGCCGTCCGGGCGCAGGTAGGGCAGCGTGCCGTTCTTGCGGACCTCGGTCAGCTTGCGCGACAGCCGGTGGGCCAGCGCAATCGGCAGCGGCATCCGCTCGGGGGTGTCGTTGATCGCGTAGCCGAACATCAGGCCTTGGTCGCCGGCGCCCTGGGCGTCCAGCGGGTCCGCGGCGCCCTCCACGCGCGCCTCATGGGCGGTGTCGACGCCCTGGGCGATGTCGGGCGACTGCGCGCCGATGCCGATGTTGACGCCGCAGGACGCGCCGTCGAAGCCCTTGTCCGACGAGTCATAGCCGATCTCGAGGATGCGCTCGCGAACCGTGTTGGTGATGTCTGCGAACGCCTCCTTGGCGGTCGTCGTCACCTCGCCCACCACGTGCACCTGTCCGGTGGTGACCAGCGTCTCGACCGCGACGCGTGAGCGGGGGTCCTGCGCCAGCAGGGCGTCGAGCACGGAGTCGCTGATCGCGTCACAGATCTTGTCGGGATGTCCCTCAGTCACCGACTCACTGGTAAACAGGCGACCCTTTTCGCTCACAATCTCAACCCTTCCAATTAGTTAGTTAGCCGAATTATATCGGTTGGTATCGGGCCGGCCAGCACCTGGCCTGGCGCCACAGGAAAACCGAACCGTATTACCCGCCGCCGTGCAGGAACGCGGCGATCGCATCCACGATACGACTGGCCATCAATGTCTTGGAGCCGTGCTGCAGCGCCGACTCGGTACCGTCGGCCGCCAGCAGCCAGCCGTCGTTGTTGTCCACCTCGAAGGCCCGGCCGTCACCGACCGCGTTGACGACCAACAGGTCACAACCCTTGTTGCGCAGTTTGGCCCGGGCGTGAAACAGCACGTCGCCGTTGGCGTCACCGGTCTCCGCGGCGAACCCCACGATGGCCCGCATGTTGGGCAGCTCGCCGTTGGCGCGCGCCCGCACCGCACCGGCCAGCACGTCGTCGTTGCGGATCAACTCGATGGTCGGCGGCCCCTCGACACCTTTTTTGATCTTGGCGGCCGCAACCCGGGCCGGCCGGAAGTCGGCGACCGCGGCGGCCATCACCAGCACGTCCGCCTCGGCCGCGTGCTTGGCCACGGCGTCGCCCAGTTGCTCGGCCGAGCTGACGTGGACCACCTCCACCCCGGCGGGGTCGATCAGCCCGGCGGTGTGCCCGGCGATCAGCGTGACCTCGGCGCCGCGCTGGGCGGCCACCCGCGCGACCGCATAGCCCTGCTTGCCGGAGCTGCGGTTGCCGATGAAGCGCACCGGGTCGACGGCTTCCCGGGTGCCGCCGGCGGTGACCAGCATCTTGCAGCCGGCCAGGTCGTAGGGCAGCGCGTCGTGACGGTCGAGCAGCAGGTGCGCCAGGGTGGTGATCTCCTCGGCTTCGGGCAGCCGGCCGGACCCGCTGTCCGTCCCGGTGAGCCGCCCGGCGGCCGGTTCGAGCACGACCGCTCCCCGGCGGCGCAGCGTGGCGACGTTGTCGACGGTGGCCGGGTGCAACCACATCTCGGTGTGCATCGCCGGGGCGAACAGCACCGGACATCGCGCGGTCAAGAGCGTGGCGGTCAGCAGGTCGTCGGCGCGGCCGTGGACGGCCCTGGCCAGCAGGTCCGCCGTGGCGGGTGCCACCACGACCAGGTCGGCCTGCTTACCGAGCTGGACATGCGGAACCTCCGGCACGTCGGTGAAGACGCCGGTGTGCACCGGCTGGCCGGAGAGCGCCTCGAATGTGGCGGCGCCGACGAAACGCAGCGCGGACTCGGTCGGGATGACGCGGACCGAGTGACCGGCCTCGGCGAGCTGCCGAACGACGGTGCACGCCTTGTAGGCGGCGATACCGCCGGAGACCCCGACGATCACTCTTTTCGCGACCCGATCGCGGTTGTCCACAGCGCGCGCCCGGCCCGGCCCTGTTACTCGCCCTCGGTGTGCTCGAGCAGGTCGCCGTGGATCTCGCGCATCGCGATCGACAGCGGCTTTTCCTGCAGCCCCGGCTCGACCAGCGGGCCCACGTATTCGAGGATGCCCTCGCCGAGCTGGTTGTAGTAGTCGTTGATCTGACGGGCCCGCTTGGCGGCGTAGATCACCAGCGCGTACTTGCTCGAGACGCGGTCCAGCAGCTCGTCGATGGGCGGGTTGGTGATGCCCAGCGGGGTGTCGTAGGCGCCCTGTCCCCCGGCGGACGGATCGAACCGGTCGGGGACGGCGGCCAAAGCCGCGTCGGACTGCGGAATACTCACTTAGGTCAATCTCCTGGCGGATTCGAGCGGCTCGTCACCGCTGCAAAGTTCGGAAAAATTCGGTGGTCAATCTTGCTGGGATGTGGTCCGGCTTCTGGTCTGGCCAGACGGGTCAGGCCGGTCCGGCGCAGTTCCCACCAGCAAGGATACCAATTCGGAGCACGCTGACTCCAATTGACTGTTCACGACCACCCGGTCGAAGTCGTTTTGGGCCGCCATTTCGATGCGGGCGGTCCCCAGCCGCCGCCGCATGACCTCCGGCGTCTCGGTGCCGCGGGCGATGAGCCGGGCCTCGAGATCCTCCCAGCTGGGCGGTGCGAGGAAGACCGCGAGCGCCTCCGGCATCGCCTTCTTGACGGCCCTGGCGCCGGCCAGGTCGACCTCGATGAGCACCGGAAACCCATTGGCCGTGGCGGTCCGGATGGGCTCGGCCAGGGTGCCCGACCGGTGCAGTCCCGAATGGATTTCGGCCCACTCCAGCAGCGCGCCCTCGTCGATCAGCTGCTGGAAGCGGGCGGGGCTGACGAAGTGATAATCGACACCGTCGACCTCGCCGGGGCGCGGCGCCCGCGTGGTGGCCGAGACGCTGAAATGCAGGTTCGGCACCCGCTCGCGCAGGCACCGGACGACCGTCGACTTGCCCACCGCGGAAGGACCGGACAGCACGACCACACGTCCGTTACCTGATGGTTCTGGACGTGTGCCGTGCTGGACGTCCGGTCCCCCGCCGGCGCTCACGGACGCCCCTCGGGGGGTGCGCCCACGGCTCGGGTCGGATTGCCCGCCTTCTCCTCAGGCCGTGCGGCCTGCATCGTCGGCGGCCGGGTTAGGAGCCGAACTTTTCCAGCAGGGCCTTGCGCTGGCGATCGCCGAGACCGCGCAGGCGGCGGGTGGGGGCGATCTCCAACTCAGTCATGATTTCCTGCGCCTTGACCTTGCCCACCTTGGGCAACGCCTCGAGAAGCGCGGAAACCTTCATCTTGCCCAGGACTTCGTCGGTCTCGGCGTCCTTGAGCACCTGGGTCAGGTTGGTGCCGCCACGCTTCAGGCGGTCTTTGAGCTCTGCTCGCGCTCGACGTGCGGCAGCCGCCTTCTCCAACGCGGCCGCGCGCTGCTCGTCGGTCAACTGGGGAAGGGCCACGATTCCTCCGTATCTGATCAATCAATTTCAATCGATCGCTTTTTGTCTCGCCGGTACTTCTGCCAGCGGAGACGACCGTACTCAGGCCTCCTGACGAAATCTAACCCGACCCCCTGCTTGAGGGGACAAACTCCCAGCATGGACCGGCGCGTGGCAGGCCGAAGCGGCGCTCCCGCCGGGGCCGGCGGCGGCCGCCTTCGACGTTGCCCGGGCGGGGTTCGCCGGGCCGGTTCGACGCCTTGCCAGGGTCGCTAGCTGCGGTTTTAGCCCCCGGGGGCGGCGCGCGACGGCTTGGCCGGGCCGTTCGGAAACCCGCCGCCGAGCGGCCGTGACGCCCGGTGCGACGGATCACGGATTTGTTGCGGCGTGTCGCGCGTGTCGCGCCGCCGGTCAAAGGGCAGGCCAACGCCGCCTTTGGCCCGGCGCAGCGGTCCAGGCCGCCCCTGGATCGCCCGGCAACAACAGGCCAGCCATCGGGGAGACGACGGCCGAACCGCCGGGAGGTACACCGACTCGGTCTGCCAACGCACGATGACCTTCACCAACCACCAAGGGCCGCAGCGTCGTTGGCCGACCGCGGTTCGCCGCCGCGCCCGACGGGCGCCGGTGGGTGCGGGGCGCCGAGGGTCCGCGGATTCCGATCCGCGCACAGTGCGTTTCCGTAACCACGGTTAAATCTGCAATCTGGTTCCGTAACTGCGGTTTTCGGGCCCGCCCCCGGGCCATTTCAGCTAATCGGCGGTGCGGAATCCGATACGATCGGGGGGTGTCCAACCTGCGAATTCGCCAGGCGGCCGAGCTGCTCGGAGTCAGCGACGACACCGTGCGGCGCTGGATCAACCAGGGCACATTGGCGGTCAGTCACGACGCCGCCGGCCGCAAGGTGATCGCCAGCGAGGACCTCGCCCGCTTCTCCCGCACCAATGCGCCCGCCCCGCCGGCGGACCCGCTGAGCATCGGCAGCTCGGCCCGCAACCGCTTCGTCGGGCTGGTCACGTCGGTGGTCAGCGACAAGGTGATGACCCAGGTCGAGATGCAGTGCGGCCCGTTCACGGTCGTCTCGCTGATGAGCACCGAGGCCGCCGAGGAACTGCAGCTGCGCCCCGGCAGCGTCGCCGTGGCCGTCGTCAAGGCCACCACCGTCATCGTCGAAACCGCGCGGCCCAGCACCGCAGTCGCGTCGGACTAGACGCAGAACCCGCTCACACCGCCAGGTAGGCGACCGCGTCCAGCATGCGATCGGCCGCCGCGCGCAGCTCCGGCACGCCCGGCCCGGCGCGCAGCACCTCGCGGGCCACCGCCGGCAACAACTGGCCGGGTTCCGCCCCGCCCAGCCCCGCCAGCGCCTCGGGCCGCCCGCCCTGGACGCCGAGCCCGGGCACCAGCACCGGGCCGCCCAGGGCGCTCAGATCGGGCGCCTGCAAGACCGTCGCGCCGACGACCACCCCCACGTATCCCGGCCCGGATCCGGTGGCGGACCGATTCACCACCGCCGCCTGGTCGACGACCAGCTGGGCCACCGTGCGGCCGTCGAAGGCGGCGCGCTGCACGGTCGCCCCCTCCGGGTTGGAGGTGGCCGCCAGCACGAACACCCCGCGGTCGTGCGCCGCGGCGGCTTCCAGCAGCGGCCGCAGTGAGCCGAACCCCAGATATGGCGTGGCCGTCACCGCGTCGGCGGCCAGCGGCGAATCACCCGCCCAGGCGGCGGCGTAGGCCGCCATCGTGGTGCCGATGTCGCCGCGTTTGGCGTCGGCCAGCACCAGCACCCCGGCCGACCGCAGCGCCGCGATGGTGCGTTCCAGCACCGCGAATCCGGCGGCGCCGTACGCCTCGAAGAACGCGACCTGGGGTTTGACGACCGCGTAGCCGGAGAACGCCTCGATGCAGATGTCGCAGAACGCGGCCAGCCCGTCGGCGGTGGTGGGCAGGCCCCAGGCGCGCAGCAGCTCGGGATGCGGGTCGATGCCCACGCACAGCGGCCCGCGCTCCGCTTTCGCGGCGGCCAGCCGGACGCCGAAGCCGGTCACCGGTGCCCGCTACCAGGCAGGCCGCCCTGGCCGATCTGGCTGTGCAGCTCTTGCAGGCTGCGCACGCCGATGTCGCCGCGGATGCCCGCCTCGATGCCCTGGACGGCGGCCGAGGCGCCCTGCACGGTGGTGACACACGGGATATTGACCGACACTGCGGCCGAACGGATTTCGTAGCCGTCGATGCGTGGCCCGGAGTTGCCGTAGGGCGTGTTGATGACCATGTCGACCTCGCCGGCCTTGATCGCGTCCACCGCGGACTCCGCGGGTCGGCCCGGCTGCGGCTCCTCGAAGTGCTTGCGTACCTCGTCGCACGGAATCCCGTTGCGGCGCAACATCTCCGCTGTCCCCTCGGTGGCCAGCACGCGGAAACCCAGGTCGGCCAGCCGCTTGACGGGGAACACCAGCGAGCGCTTGTCGCGGTTGGCCACCGACACGAAGATGGTGCCCTGGGCGGGCAGCGACCCGTACGCCGCGGTCTGGCTCTTGGCGAAGGCGCTGCCGAAGTCGCGGTCGATTCCCATCACCTCGCCGGTGGATTTCATCTCCGGCCCCAGCAGCGAATCGATGCCCGAGCCGTCCGCCCGGCGGAACCGGTGGAACGGCAGCACCGCCTCCTTGACCGCGATCGGGGCGTTCTGCGCCGCGTGGGCGCCGTCGCCGGACGCCGCCAGCAACCCCTCCTCGCGCAGCTGGGAAATCTTGGCGCCCAACATGACCCGGGCGCAGGCCTTGGCGAGCGGGATCGCGGTGGCCTTGGACACGAACGGCACCGTGCGGCTGGCGCGCGGGTTGGCCTCCAGGACGTAGAGCACGTCGTCCTTGAGCGCGTACTGCACGTTGAGCAGCCCCACCACACCGATGCCGTGCGCGATGGCCTCGGTCGCCCGGCGCACCTTCTCGATGTCGCTGCGGCCCAGCGTCACCGGCGGCAGGGCGCACGCCGAGTCGCCGGAGTGGATGCCGGCCTCCTCGATGTGCTCCATGATGCCGCCGATGTACACCTCGGTGCCGTCGCACAGCGCGTCCACGTCGATCTCCACCGCGTCCTCGAGGAAGCGGTCGACGAGCACCGGGTGCTCGGGCGAGAGCTCGGTGGCCCGGGTGATGTAGCCGCGCAGCGTCTCCTCGTCGTAGACGATCTCCATGCCCCGGCCGCCCAGCACGTAGGACGGCCGCACCAGCACCGGGTAGCCGATGTCTTCGGCGATCCGCCGGGCGTGGTCGAAAGTGGTTGCCATGCCGTACTTCGGCGCGGGCAGGCCGGCGGTGGTGAGCACGTCGCCGAAGGCGCCGCGGTCCTCGGCCAGGTCGATGGCCTCCGGCGGGGTGCCGACGATCGGTACGCCCGCGTCGGCCAGGCGCTGCGCCAGCCCGAGCGGGGTTTGGCCGCCGAGCTGCACGATCACCCCGACCACGCCCGGGCCGTCACCGGCGGACTGCTGCTCGGCGCGGAACACCTCGAGGACGTCCTCGAAGGTCAGCGGCTCGAAGTAGAGCCGGTCGGCGGTGTCATAGTCGGTGGACACCGTCTCCGGGTTGCAGTTGACCATCACCGTCTCGAAACCGGCCTGCGACAACGTCGTTGCGGCGTGCACGCAGCTGTAGTCGAATTCGATGCCCTGGCCGATGCGGTTGGGTCCCGATCCGAGGATCAGCACCTTGGGCTTCTCGGTCTGCGGCGCCACCTCGGTCTCGGCGGCGGGGTCCAACTCGTAGCTGCTGTAGTGGTACGGCGTCTTGGCCTCGAACTCCGCCGCGCAGGTGTCGACGGTCTTGTACACCGGGTGCACGCCGAGGCGCTCGCGCAGCGAGCGCACCCCGTTCTCGCCGGCCAATTCGGGGCGCAGCGCGGCGATCTGGCGGTCCGACAGCCCGCTGTGCTTGGCCTGGCGCAGCAGGTCGGCGTCGAGCACCGGGGCGGCGATCAGCTCCGCGCGCAGCTCGATCAGCTCGCCGATCTGCGCCACGAACCACGGGTCGACGCCGCTGGCCTCGGCGACCCGCTCCACCGACGCGCCCAGCCGCAGCGCCAGCTCGATGTCGTAGAGCCGGCCCTCGGTCGGGGTGCGCAGCCGGTCGAGCACCTCACCGACGTCGCCGTCCGGGTCCGGCTTGGTCCAAAAACCCGCGCGGGTGGTTTCCAGCGACCGCATCACCTTGCCGAGCGCCTCAATGAAGTTGCGGCCCAACGACATCGCCTCGCCGACGGACTTCATGGTGGTGGTCAGGGTGGGGTCGGCGCCGGGGAATTTCTCGAACGCGAAGCGGGGCGCCTTGACCACCACGTAATCCAGGGTGGGCTCGAAGCAGGCGGGCGTCTCCTTGGTGATGTCGTTGACGATCTCGTCGAGGGTGTACCCGATGGCGAGCTTGGCGGCGATCTTGGCGATCGGGAAGCCGGTGGCCTTGGAGGCCAGCGCGCTGGACCGCGACACCCGCGGGTTCATCTCGATGACGATCAGCCGGCCGTCGACCGGGTTGATCGCGAACTGGATGTTGCAGCCGCCGGTGTCCACCCCGACCTCGCGCAGGATCGCGATGCCCAGGTCCCGCATCCGCTGGTATTCGCGGTCGGTCAGCGTCATCGCCGGCGCGACGGTGACCGAGTCGCCGGTGTGCACGCCCATGGGATCGAAGTTCTCGATCGAGCAGACGACGACCACGTTGTCGTTGCCGTCGCGCATCAGCTCGAGCTCGAATTCCTTCCAGCCGTAGATCGATTCCTCGATCAGCACGTTGGCGCTCGGGCTCTCGGCCAAGCCTGCGCCGGCCATCCGGTCGACCTCTTCGACGGATCGCGCCATGCCGGACCCCAGCCCGCCCATCGTGAAGCTGGGCCGCACCACGACCGGCAGCCCGAGTTCCTCGACGGTCTCGCGGACCTCCTCCATCGTGAAACAGACTCGGCTGCGGGCGGATTCACCGCCGACCTTGGCGACGATGTCCTTGAACATCTGCCGGTCCTCGCCGCGCTGGATTGCGTCGATGTCGGCGCCGATGAGCTCGACGCCGTGCCGCTCGAGCGCCCCGTTTTCGTGCAGCGCGACCGCCGTGTTCAGCGCGGTCTGCCCGCCCAGCGTGGCCAGCAGCGCGTCGATCTTGTTGCCGCGCTCGGCCTGCTGGGCGATCACCTTCTCGACGAAGGCGGCGGTGATCGGCTCGACGTAGGTGTGGTCGGCGTACTCCGGGTCGGTCATGATGGTGGCCGGGTTGGAGTTGATCAGGCTGACCTCCAGGCCCTCCGCACGCAGCACCCGGCAGGCCTGGGTTCCCGAGTAGTCGAACTCGGCGGCCTGCCCGATGACGATCGGCCCGGAGCCGATCACCAGCACGTGACGCAAGTCGGTACGACGCGGCACTACCGCCCCTTTCCGCGGTTTGGGGCCGCCATCAGGTCGATGAATTGGTCGAACAAATACTCCGCATCGTGCGGACCCGCCGCGGCCTCCGGGTGATACTGCACCGAGAACGCCTGCCCGTCGGCGAGTTTGACGCCCTCGACCACTCCGTCGTTGGCGCAGGTGTGGCTGACGATCGCTTGGCCGAACGGCGTGTCGAAGGACTGGCCGGCCTCTCCCTCGAGCGCGAAGCCGTGGTTTTGTGCGGTGACCGCCACCCGCCCGGTGGCGTGGTCGATCACCGGGATGTTGATGCCGCGGTGACCGAATACCAGCTTGTAGGTGGACAACCCCAGCGCCCGGCCCAGGATCTGGTTGCCGAAGCAGATGCCGAACAACGGGATTCCGGCGCCCAGCACCTTGCGGGTGACCTCGACGACGTGATCGGCGGTGGCGGGGTCACCTGGGCCGTTGGACAAGAACACCCCGTCGGGCTTGATGTCGGCGATCTGGTCGTAGGTCGCCGAGGACGCCAGCACATGGGTCCGGACGCCGCGGCGGGCGAAGTTGCGCGGCGTGTTCGTCTTGATGCCCAGGTCCAGCGCGGCCACCGTAAACCGCGGTGCCCCTTCGGGTTCCACGATGTAGTTGTCGGGCGTGCTGACCTCGCCGGCCAGGTCGGCGCCCAGCATCGACTGCTGGCCCCGCACCCGCGCCAGCAATTCGTCCACCTCGGCGAGCGCGTCGCCGGAGAACACGCCCGCCTTCATCGAGCCGCGGGTGCGCAGATGGCGCACCACCGCGCGGGTGTCGATGCCGGCGATGCCGACGATGTGCTGGCGGACCAGCTCGTCCTCCAGGGTTCCGGTGGCCCGCCAGCTGGACGGGCGCGGCGACGGGTCGCGCACCGCGTAGCCGGCGACCCAGATCCGGTCGCCGCGGCTCTCGGCGTCCTCGCCGTTCCAGCCGGTGTTGCCGATCTGCGGCGCGGTGGCCACCACGATCTGCCGGTGGTAACTGGGATCGGTCAGCGTCTCCTGGTAGCCGGACATGCCGGTGGAAAAGACGGCCTCACCGAGTGTTTGGCCGATTTTGCCGAACGGCGTGCCGGTGAAGACGCGGCCGTCCTCGAGTACCAATTGCGCTTTAGTCATCAGCGCCGCTCCTCTTCATGATGCGATTCGAGCCAGTCGTCGTAATCGGCGCGGCTGTTCGCCCGAAACCCGGTGTCGATCTCGACGCCCGAGGGCAGCCGCCAGCGGATCGCCAGAATCCCGATCCGGCCGGTCATCCGGCGCTCCATGCGGATCTCGGTGATCGATTCCTGGGGAATCCAAATCGGTTGGGCCCGTAGGCGTTCCACCATGATGCCCCCGGCGTAACGGGTCAACACCGCCTTGCTGCGGAAACCGAGGTCGCCGGCCGCGATCCGCTCGTGCCAGCCCGGCGCCATCATGGACCCGCAGTAGTGGCCGCGGGTGCTGATCGTGGCCGCCCCGACGTGGTCCGGGATCTCGGGCAGCGCGCCGATCAGCTCCGCCTGGTGCTGTGAGCGGCGCTGCCAGGTCCGCATCATCAGCTGGATGACCACCGTGATGACGACCACCACCACGGCGGCGAAGATCAGCGACCCCACCAGGGTGGCGGAGTTCATGCGCGCCGCTCCTTCTCATCGCTTCGCTCTGCATCGTCACCGGCGCGATTCATGCCGGCGACTTCCCGTCTCGGGCGGTGACCTTGCCGCGCAGCAGCGTGGCGGTCACGGTGGCGGGCAGGGTCATCGCCTCGTAGGGCGTGTTGCCCGAGCGGCTGGCCAGCTCCGACCCGGTGACGGTCCACGAGGCCGCGGGATCCACCACCGTGAGGTTGGCGGGCTCCCCCACCTCCAGCGGCCGGCCGTGGTCGGGCAGGCCCACGATGCGGGCGGGGTTTTCGCTCATCACCCGGGCAACGTCCCGCCAGGTCAGCAACCCCGGGGTGACCATCGTCTGCACCACGATCGACAGCGCCGTCTGCAGTCCCAGCATGCCGGGCCGCGCCGCGGAGAACTCCACGCACTTCTCGTGCTCGGCGTGCGGCGCGTGATCGGTGGCCACACAGTCGATGACACCGTCGGCCAGCGCCTGGCGCAACGCCACCGCGTCGGCCGCCTCGCGCAGCGGTGGGTTGACGCGGTTTTGCCCGTCGTAACTGGTCAGCCTGCTGTCGTCGAGCATCAGGTGGTGCGGGGTGACCTCGGCCGTGATCGAGATCCCTTGCTGCTTGGCCCATTTCACGATCTCGACGGTGCCAGCGGTGGAGGCGTGGCAGATGTGTACCCGCGCGCCGGCGTCGCGGGCCAGCAGCGCGTCGCGGGCCACGATCGACTCCTCGGCCGCCCTGGGCCAGCCCGCCAGGCCCAACCGGGCCGCGGTGGGGCCCTCGTGGGCGACGGCGCCGACCGTCAGCCGCGGCTCCTCGGCGTGCTGGGCGATGAGCACGCCCAGCCCGGTGGCGTATTCCAGGGCGCGGCGCATCACCAGCGGGTCGTGCACGCAGATGCCGTCGTCGGAGAACATCCGCACCTGCGCGGCCCCGGCCGCCATCATGCCCATCTCGGTGAGCTCTTTGCCGGCCAGCCCGACGGTGACGGCGCCAACCGGGTGCACGTCGACCAGGCCGACCTGCTGCCCGCGGTGCCAGACGTGGTCGGTGACCACCGGGCTGTCGGCGACCGGGTTCGTGTTGGCCATCGCGAACACCGCGGTGTAACCACCCAAAGCGGCTGCGGCCGAGCCGGTTTCGATATCTTCGGCGTATTCACGCCCCGGTTCGCGCAGGTGGGTGTGCAAGTCCACCAGGCCGGGCAACAGCACCTGACCGGTGGCGTCGATGACGTCCAGGTCCTTTCCGACGCCTCCGGCCTCGGCCAACTTGGGCCCGATGTCGATGATCTGGCCGTCGTCGATCAGCACGTCGACGCGATCGCCCTCGCCGTACAACAGCACCCCGCGCAGCAGCACGCTCACGCTACACCCTCTTCACCCGAATTCTCCGCCGTCTCGGTGCCGACCAGCAGGTGAAACAGCACCGCCATCCGCACATGCACGCCATTGGAAACCTGTTGCAGCACAGCCGATTGCGACGAGTCGGCCACCGAGGAGGCGATCTCCATGCCACGCAGCATCGGCCCCGGGTGCAGCACCACGGCGTGGCCGGGCAGCAGCGCCTGGCGGCGGTCGGAAAGCCCGTAGAGGGAGGAATATTCGCGCACCGACGGGAAGAACCCGCCGTTCATCCGCTCGGCCTGGACCCGCAGCATCAGCACCGCGTCGGCGGCGGGTAGCTCGGCGTCGAAGTCGTTCGACACGGTGACCGGCCAGCCCTCGACGCCGACCGGCAGCAGCGTGGGCGGCGCCACCAGGACCACCTCGGCGCCCAGGGTCGCCAGCAGCATCACGTTGGAGCGGGCGACCCGGCTGTGCAGGATGTCGCCCACGATCACGATGCGACGGCCTTCGATGCCGCCGAGCCGTTGGCGAATGGTGAGCGCGTCCAGCAGCGCCTGGGTCGGGTGCTCGTGGGTGCCGTCGCCGGCGTTGATGACCGACGGTCCCCCACTGTCTCCGGCGGCGTTCGCGCCGGTCCACTCGGCGAGCAGGTGCGCGGCGCCGGACGCCGGGTGCCGGATGATCAGCGCGTCGGCGCCGGCGGCGCGCAGCGTGAACGCGGTGTCGCGCAGCGACTCTCCCTTGCCCACCGACGATCCCGACGCGCTGACGTTGATCACGTCGGCGCTCATCCACTTGCCGGCCACCTCGAAGGACACCCGGGTGCGGGTCGAGTTCTCGTAGAACATCGTGACGATGGTGCGGCCACGCAGCGTCGGCAGCTTCTTGATCTCGCGGCCCACCAGCGCCTGGGCGAACCGGTCGGCGTCGTCGAGGATCGCGGTGGCGTCGTCGCGGCTCAGGTCGCCGGCGGCCAGCAGATGGCGCGTCATCGTGAGATCACCACCCCGTCGTCGCCGTCGTTCTCCCGCAGCAGCACGTGCACGCTCTCCCCGCGCGAGGTCGGGACGTTCTTGCCCACGTAGTCGGCGCGCAGCGGCAGTTCGCGGTGGCCACGGTCGACCAGCACCGCCAGCTGCACCACCCGCGGCCGGCCCACGTCGCGCAGCGCGTCCAGCGCGGATCGGACCGAGCGGCCGGAGTACAGGACGTCGTCGACCAGGATCACCAGCGCGTCGTCGATGCCCCCGGCCGGAATCGAGGTGTCCTCCAGCGGCCGCGGCGGTTTCTGCATCAGGTCATCGCGATAGAGGGTGATGTCCAGGGCGCCGTGGCCCACCTCGACACCGCTGTATTCGCCGATGTTGGCGGCGAGCCGCTTGGCGAGAATCACACCGCGGGTCGGGATGCCCAGCAGCACCACCCGTGGTGCGTCGGGGCCGTCCAGCGCGGTCTTTTCGATGATCTGATGCGCAATGCGGGAAATGGTGCGGCCCACATCGGCCGCCGACATCAACTCCCGGGAATCGCCGCCCTTGAGACCGGGGAAGCCGGTGTCGCCCGCAGCACCCATACGAAATTTGACCTCCTTCTCCGCCTCGCCGGACGGATCGTTAAAGGATGTCGACTGCACGGCAGCGTAGCACTTATTTTGCCGGTGACGGCGCGAGGCACCTGCCGTGCCGATCGACGGCAGCCTACTGCGCGGGCGGAAGCGGCGGTGGCGGCGGAGCAGGCCAGGTGTGACGCGGCGGGATCTGCCCGCGATCGAGTCCGTACCCGGCCGCGGATGTACAGACGCTTTTGTTCCGCGGGCGGTTGTCGGTGGGCGGACTATTGTCGAAAATATGTTCGAATCATCGGAGGAAGCCGCGTTGCTGGCGCGGATCGCCGCGCAGGAGCGCGCCAAGTCGGCGGCCGCGGCGGACCAGGCTCGGGCGGCCGCAGCCCTCGACGCACTGCGCCGCGCGAACGAGGCGGCCGCCGGAGTGCCGGTCGCCCAGCGCGGCCGCGGAGTAGCCAGCGAGATCGCCTTGGCGCGACACGACTCCCCCGCCCGGGGCGGCAGACATCTCGGATTCGCGAAGGCGTTGGTTCACGAGATGCCCCACACCCTGGCCGCCCTCGAGAGCGGGCGATTGTCCGAATGGCGGGCCACCCTGATCGTTCGTGAGTCGGCTTGCCTGGACGTCGAGGACCGCCGCGCCCTGGACGCCGAACTGTGTGGCGACGGATCCTCGTTGGACGGGATGGGCGACGCGCGAATAGCCGCGGCCGCCCGGGCGATCGCCTATCGGCTCAATGCGCAGGCGGTGGTCGATCGTGCCGCCAAGGCCAAATCCGAACGCACAGTGACGATCCGGCCGGCCCCGGACACGATGACATGGGTGTCGGCATTACTGCCCGTGACACAGGGCGTTTCGGTCTACGCGGCGCTCAAGCGCGCCGCCGACACCACGGTCGATCAACGCTCGCGTGGCCAGGTGATGGCCGACACGCTGGTTGAGCGGGTTACCGGGTGCCCCGCCGAGGTCGCCCAGCCGGTAGCGGTCAACCTGGTCATCTCCGACGAATCGCTGTTCGGCGCTGCACCAACCGCGGCGAACGTCGACGGGTATGGCCCGATCCCCGCGGCCGTAGCCCGCCAACTCGTGAACGGTGCAGTGCTCGACCCCCGGTCCCGCGCCACGCTGCGCCGGCTCTACCGACATCCGCGCTCGGGGGCCCTGGTGGCGATGGAATCGCGGGCGCGGCGTTTCCCGAAGAGCCTGGCCACCTTTATCGGGTTTCGCGATGGCCGCTGTCGCACCCCGTACTGCGATGCGCCCATCCGCCACCGCGACCACGCCAGGCCGCATCGTCGCGGTGGGTTGACGACTGCGGCCAATGGGCTGGGCTTGTGTGAACGTTGCAACTACGTCAAGGAAGTTCCCGGTTGGCGCGTCGCGGCGGAAACCGACGAAAACGGTTTGCATACAGCAGATTTCATAACGCCCACCGGCATGCGCTATCGCTCCGGCGCGCCACCGGCACCCGGGCCATTCGGGGTGGAACTCGGTGAGCTGGAAATCAGGATCGGCGTCCACCTGGCCGATCCCCACGCCGCCTAGCTGAGGCCCGCCGGCTTTTCCGGCTTGCAATGCCGGATACCAAGGCGCCCAAGGACGGCACTGACCGACTAGTCGACGTCTGCCTCATTCTTGGCCAGGCGTTGCGCGGTCAGGCCGGCATGCGCGATGCGGCGCAGTGCCGCGAGGATCGGCTCATAGAAGATAGTTCCGAGCACGGCGTATTCGATTGCTGCCGCCGGCGGTTCCAGCGGCATCTGCTCGATGTCGTAAGCGGCGATGGCACTGATATGTGGCGCGTACGCGCGCAGGCGATCCTCGGTCATCGGAACGCCCGCTGCCTGCGCGTCGGCAAGCGCGCGGTCAAGCTGCGCTACCGCGGGAAGATCGTCGGGCACCTCGAAGTCAAGCGCTGACAACGCGGCCCGAGCCTGTGGGCAGTCCCCATCGCTTGCGGCTTGGGTGGGGCGCGAAAGCGCCGCTGTCGCAGCGCCCAGCGTCGCGAAAAGCGACCGGCCCGGGTTGTCGATGAGTTCGACGACCGACCTGATCTGGGAGATCGAGAGACCGAGCGCGGACAGCGCCCTGATCAGCGCGATCCGTCGGACGTGCCGTTCGTCGTAGTGGGCGCGGGTCGAGCTGACTGCGTGGCCTGGCATCAGCACGTTCTCGCGTAGGTAGAACTTGATCGTCGGCACCGACACATGGGTGCGACTCGCCAGCTCCGACATCAGCACGGAAGCGCTCCTTGAAGAAGTCCTGCCACAACATCTTGACATTAGATACTTCGATTATCCACTATTGGATAGTAGAAATATCTAATCGATCAATACGATTTCAGGAAGCTATTATGAGCACCTCGCTGATCACTCCCTTCATGAGCATCACGGTGGGGGCCACCATCATCTCGGTCGTCACCATCGCGTCCGGCGGCGCCTTCTTGCTGCGCGTGGTCACCGGAAATCACGAGGCCAACGGCCTGCAGAAGTCGTTTTTCCGAGCGGGCCATGCGCACGCCGGTGTGCTCGTGATGCTGGGCCTACTGCTGTCGGTGGTCGGCAACGCCGCGGGGGCGAGCCCCGCTGTGGCCAACGGCGGAGCGATCGCCGTGCTGCTGGCCGCCATCATGATGCCCGCGGGATTCTTCCTGTCGGTGCTCGGCCGCAACCCGGCGCGCCCGAACCGGATGATCGCGAGCGTGTGGCTCGGCGCGACGCTGCTGATTGCGGGTGTACTCACGTCCGGGGTGGCCACCCTGATCGCGGGAATCGACCGAATCTGAGGACCGCCCGACCGGCCCGCTACCCTGACCAGGTGAATCGCTCGACCCGCTCGACCCTCACAGGCAACGCCGCCTCCATCCGCGAAGTGTGCGACGCCGGCCTGCTTGCCGGCGCGGTCACCATGGTCTGGCAGCGCGGAGAACTCCTGCAGGTCAACGAGATCGGCTACCGCGACGTGGATGCGGGGCTGCCGATGCAGCGCGACACGCTGTTTCGCATCGCGTCGATGACCAAGCCGGTGACGGTCGCGACGGTGATGAGCCTGGTCGACGAGGGCAAGCTGACGCTGAAGGATCCCGTGACCCGGTGGGCGCCGGAGCTGGCCGACCTGCGGGTGCTCGACGATCCGCACGGCCCGCTGGACCGCACCCACCCGGTGAACCGCGCCATCTTGATCGAGGATCTGCTCACCCACACCAGCGGCCTGGCCTACGGCTTCTCGGTGTCCGGGCCGATCGCCAAGGCTTATATGCGGCTGCCGTTCAACCAGGGCCCGGACGCCTGGCTGGCCGCGCTGGCCAAGCTGCCGCTGGTGCATCAGCCCGGGGACCGGGTCACCTACAGCCATTCCATCGACCTGCTGGGCGTCATCGCCGCCCGCATCGAGGACAAGCCGTTCCACCAGGTGCTCGACGAACGAATCCTGGGCCCCGCGGGGATGACGGACACCGGGTTCTTCGTCTCGCCCGAGGCGCGGCGCCGCGCGGCGACCATGTATCGGCTCGACGAGCACAGCCGGCTGCAGCACGGCGTGATGGGGCCGCCGCACATCACCCCGCCCTCGTTCTGCAACGCCGGCGGCGGATTGTGGTCCAGCGCCGACGATTACCTGCGATTCGTCCGGATGCTGCTCGGCGACGGGACACTCGACGGCGTGCGGGTCCTCTCGGAAGAATCCGTCCGGCTGATGCGCACCGACCGGCTCACCGACGAACAGAAGCGGCACAACTTCCTGGGTGCACCCTATTGGGTCGGCCGCGGCTTCGGGTTGAACCTGTCGGTGGTGACCGATCCGGCCAAGAGCGCACCGCTTTTCGGGCCGGGCGGTCTGGGCACCTTCAGCTGGCCCGGCGCGTACGGGACCTGGTGGCAGGCGGACCCCGACGCGGATCTGATCCTGCTCTACCTCATCCAGAATCTGCCGGACCTGACCGTCGATGCCGCCACCGCCGTCGCCGGCAACACGTCGCTGGCCAAACTGCGCACGGCGCAACCACGATTCGTCCGCAACACCTATCGCGCCCTCGGCCTTTAAAGTCACATCGCGATGCCCGAATATCCACCCGACCGCATCAGCGGGCCGCGGCTGTCGCTGCGGCCGCCCACGCTCGACGATGCCGGTGCGCTGTTCCAGCGGGTCGCCCGCGATCCACAGGTCACCAAATATCTGCTGTGGGCGCCGCACCCGGACGTGGCCGCCACGCGGCGGGTGATCACCGAGAAGCTCAACACCAGCGCGGACGAGAAGACCTGGGTGATCGAGTCGCGGCACCGCGGCGAGGTGATCGGGCTGGCCAGCTGCCGGCGCTCCGCGCCGCACTCGGTCGAGGTGGGCTACTGCCTGGGCCGCCGCTGGTGGGGCAAGGGGTTGATGTCCGAGGTGCTCGGCATGCTGCTCGCCGCCCTCGACGCCGACCGCGAGGTGTATCGGGTGTGGGCCACCTGCAGCGTGGACAACACGCGCTCGGCGCGACTGCTCGAGCACGCCGGCTTCTTCCTGGAGGGGCGGCTGGCCCGGCACGCGGTCTACCCGACCATGGGGCCCGAGCCCCAGGACAGCCTGCTCTACGCCAAGATTCTGCGCTGACTAGCTGTGCTGCACCGCGCCGTCGAGTTCGAGCGCGCGGCGCGCGTAGGCCCGCACGTCGGCGTCGCCGTCCTTGAGCGCGATGCCCAGCGCGTCCCGGGCGGCGGGCTCGCCGGCCCACCGGGTCAGGCTCAGCACGGCCGCCTTGCGCACGTCCAGATGGGCGTCACCGAGCGCCTCAGCCAGCTGCGGAACCGCGAAGTCGACCGGCGCGCCGCCCAGGGCGCGCGCCGCGCCTTCCCGCACCTGCCAGGCCGGCGCCCGCAGCGCCTGCTTGATGGCGGCGTAATCCTCTTCGCCGCAACCCAATTGGCCCAACGCCGCCAGCGCGGCCGCCCGAACCAACGGGTCGGAGTCGGCGACGAGCCGGCGCACGGCCCCGGTCGCCGGGGCCGCCGCCCCCCGCAGCGTCGCCAGCCCGGCCGCCGCCGCGATGCGGACTTCCCGGTTCTCGTCGTCGGCGGCGGCGACCACGCCGGCCGCGTCGTCGACGGACACCAGCGCGCGCACCGCCTCGATGCGCACCCGATGATCGACGTCCTCGAGGGCGCGACGGTATTGCCCGGCGTCGCCGGCCCGGCGGGCGGCCAGCACATACACCGCCGCGGCCCGCACCACCCGATCGCCCGAATCCAGGTGCCGCCGCACGCTTTCCGGCTCCGGCAGCACCTCGACCAGCTCGCGGATGCCGTCGGCGCTGGTCAGTCGGACTCCCGCGTCGTCGTCGCTCAGCGCGGCCACCAGCGCCGGCGCGTACCCGTCGGGGATGTGCTCGGTCAACGTCGACACCGCGGTGCGGCGCACCCCGGGATCCGCGTCGGCGAGATAGGGGCCGAGGTCGGCCATCGTGGGCTCCTCGAGCGCCAGCACCTCGGCGATGCGCGGCGAGGGCGGCTCGAATGTCGTGCTGGCCGAGTTGATTCGGGACACCGCGGTGGCCGGCGCTTGCCCGCCGACCAGCGGCGGCTGCTCCACCGGGTACACCGTCTGGTCGGTGGGCGGCAGGCCGTCCAGCTCCGGGACGGGCACGAAGTAGGGCGCCACCGGCCGCTTGAGGAACACCATCTCGCCGTGGTCGTCCTTGCGCAGGTTGAGGTGATAACCCCATTGATTGTCGTCGCGGCCCGGCAGGTCGGCGCGGTCGTGGTACAGCCCCCAGCGCGATTCGGTGCGGGTGTGCGACGATCGGGCGGCCATCTCGGCGCAGTCCCGGATGAACGACACCTCGACCGCGCGCATCAGCTCGTGCGGATTGCGGGCGCCCATCTCGGCGATCTCGGCGCTCATCCGCTCGAAGGTGCGGATGGCCAGCGACAGCTTGGCCCCGGTCTTGGGGGGTGCGACGTAATCGTTGACGAAGCGACGCAGCTTGTATTCGACCTGCGGTTGCGGCGGTCCGTCCGGATGGCGCAGCGGGCGGTAGATCAGCTCGTGCGCCTCGCGCACCTGATCGTCCGGAAGCCGTTGCGGCGCAGCCACTTCGGTCAGCGTCGAGGCGGCGTGCGTGCCGGCCAGATCGCCGAAGACGAACGCCCCGATCATGTAGTTGTGCGGGACGCAGGCCATGTCGCCGGCGGCGTACAGCCCGGGCACCGTGGTGCGGGCGTGCTCGTCGACCCACACCCCCGACGCGGAATGCCCGCTGCACAAGCCGATTTCGGAGATGTGCATCTCGATGTCGTGGGTGCGGTAGTCATGACCGCGGTTGGCGTGGAAGGTGCCCCGGGTCGGCCGCTCGGTGGTGTGCAGGATGTTTTCCAGCGCGGTCAGCGTCTCGTCGGGCAGGTGCGACACCTTGAGATAGATGGGCCCGCGCGCGGAGTCGATCTCGCTCTTGACCTCGGCCATCATCTGCCCCGACCAGTAGTCGGAGTCGACGAACCGCTCGCCGTGCGCGTTGACCTGGTAGCCGCCAAAGGGATTCGCCACGTACGCACACGCCGGGCCGTTGTAGTCCTTGATCAGTGGGTTGACCTGGAAGCATTCGATGCCCGAGAGTTCCGCGCCTGCGTGGTAGGCCATCGAGTAGCCGTCGCCGGCGTTGGTCGGGTTCTCGTAGGTGCCGTACAGGTAGCCCGAGGCGGGCAGGCCGAGCCGGCCGCACGCGCCGGTGGCCAGGATGACCGCCTTGGCGCCGACCGTGACGAATTCCCCGGTGCGCGTGTTCAGCGCCGCCGCACCGACCGCGCGCCCGCCGTCCACCAACACCCGGACCGGCATCAGCCGGTTCTCGATCTGGATCTTCTCGCGCATCGACCGCTGCCGCAGCACGCGATACAGCGCCTTCTTGACGTCCTTGCCTTCGGGCATGGGCAGCACGTAGGAGCCCGAGCGGTGCACCCGGCGCACGGCGTATTCGCCGTGCTCGTTCTTCTCGAACTTCACGCCGTAGCGCTCCAGCCGCTGCACCATCGCGAACCCGCGGGTGGCGGTCTGATACACGGTGCGCTGGTTGACGATTCCGTCGTTAGCGCGGGTGATCTCGGCGACGTAGTCCTCCGGTTCGGCCTTGCCGGGGATCACCGCGTTGTTCACCCCGTCCATGCCCATCGCCAGGGCGCCGGAATGGCGCACGTGGGCCTTCTCCAGCAGCAGCACCTGCGCGCCGTTCTCGGCCGCCGACAGCGCGGCCATGGTGCCCGCGGTGCCACCGCCGATGACGAGCACGTCACAGTCGAGCCGGATGGGGGTCGCCGGGTCGGGAATCTGCATCATGCCGCCACCGCCGAGTGATCCAGCGCCGCAACGACTTCGGCGCGCAGCGCGGCGCGCTGCCGATCGACGCGCGGCTCCGGCACGTCGACCAGGGTGCGCAGCGGCTGACCGGCCTTGCCCAGCACGGCGATTCGATCGCCCAGCAGCAGCGCCTCGTCGACGTCGTGGGTGACGAACACGATCGTCGTCGGATGGGCACGCCAGGTGTCGATCAGCAGCCGCTGCATGGCCGTGCGGGTCTGGGTGTCCAGCGCGCCGAACGGCTCGTCCATCATCACCGCGCGCGGCGCCCCGGCCAGCCCGCGGGCCAGCTGGACGCGCTGGCGCATGCCGCCGGACAGGCTCTTGGGCAGATAGTCGCCGAAACCGGTCAGCCCCAGCTCGGCGATCCAGCGGTCCGCCTCGGCGCGCCGCCCGGCGCGGGAGACGCCGCGCAGCCGCAGGGCCAACTCGATGTTGGAGCGCACGGTGCGCCAGGGCAGCAGCGCGTTGTCCTGGAACACCATGCCCCGGTCGCCCGAGGTGGTCGTCACCTCGTCGCCGTCGGCCACGATCCGGCCCGCGTCGGGCCGCAGCAGCCCCGCCAGGGCGCGCAGCACCGTCGACTTGCCGCAGCCCGAGGGACCGGTGAGCACCAGGATCTCCCCCGGGCGCACCGTCAGGCTCAGCCCGTCGATCACGGGTTCTCCGGTGTAGGACAAGCGAACCCGATCCAGTTCCAGGCTCACTGGGACTTGTTTGAGGGCTTGTTCGAGAGTCATCGCTGCTCCTCCTCCGCTCGCGGCAGCCAACTGGTCACCCGGCGGCCCACGACCTCGACGGCCGCCGCTGTCGCGAAACCCAGCACGCCGATGGTGATGATGCCGACGAACACCTGGGGATAGGCCAGCACGGTGTAGTCCTGCCAGGTGCGATAGCCGATCCCGAGCCGGCCCGAGATCATCTCGGCGGAGATCACGCAGATCCACGCCACGCCCATGCCGACCGACAGGCCGCCGAACACCCCCGGCAGGATGCCCGGCAACACCACCTGCTTGAGCACGTCCCACCGGCCGCCGCCCAGGGTGCGCACCGAGTCCTCCCACAGCGTGGGCAGCGCGCGCACCGCGTGCCGGGTGCTGACCAGGATCGGGAAGTACGCCGCGAGGAAGGTGATGAACACGATGCCCGCCTCGTCGGTCGGGAACAGCAGGATCGCCACGGGCACCATCGCGATGGCCGGGACGGGCCGGACCAACTCGGTCAGCGGGCCGAAAGTGTTGGCGACCAACCGGGATCGGCCCAGCAGCACCCCCGTCGCGACGCCGACCACCGCGGCCAGGCCAAAGCCGGTGAGGATGCGGATCAGCGACTGCGCCAGGTCAAGCCAGTACTCGGAAGTCCCGAGCCGGCGGCCCAGCGCGTGCACGATCTCGGTGACGGTGGGCAGCGTGTCGAAGCGCAGCAGCAGCCGGACCTTGTCGGCGGTGAGCAGCTGCCACAGCCCGATCGCGACCACCACAGACACGAGCCGAAGCAGCCGCCACTGCCACGGCGAGCCGGCGCGCCGCGGGGTGGCCGCCGCCGGGACCGTGTCGACGACCTGCGCGGACACCGGGGCTGCCGGGTCGCCGGTCAGATAGGCAGTCATACCGAACCTCCAAGGGCCTGTTCGTAATTCACGATGGTGCCGCCCGGGTGCGCGGCGAGGTAACGATGCGCGCCGGCCGGCGTTCCGAACGGCAGATAGTTCTGTCCGTTTTGCACCCAGACCGCCTTGTCGGCGAACCACCGGGTGCCCAGCTCCGCGTCGGGAACGTAGGCGGCGCGGACTTTGGCGCCGTGGGCGGTCGCGTCCCGCACGGCCCGCAGCAGGCTGGTCGGGTCGGCGACCGTTTGGGTGGAATCGGCACCGTCGAGCCACAGTTCGCTTGCCAGCGCGGGATCCCCGCGCAGCGCGGACGGGTTGGCGGTGGCGGCCCGGGCCGCGTCGTAGTTCAGGCCGCGAGCGCCGAACACGGTGCGCAGCGGCCCGTCCTGGACGAAGCCGGACACGTCGAGGTCGGCGAAGTCACCTATCGACTTCAGGTAGGGCACATCGTTTTTCAGCGCCTCCACCAGTGACGGCTTGAGGGTGGTGTCGAACGAGGTACCGCCGGGGCCGTTGTACAGGTACACCACTTCCTGCGGCAGGCCGCTGCCCTGCGCGACGATGCGCGCCGCCTCGAGCGGCTTGGAGTTGAGGAAGTCTCCTGCGTCCAGTTGTGCCTGCAGGAAGGCGCCCAGCACCTCCGGATGCGACGCCGCATACGAGCGCCGCACCACCACCCCGTGCAGGGTGGGCAGGTTCAGTTCGGCCCCGTCGTAGAGCAGTTTGGCCTTGCCCTGAAACACCAGCAGGCCGGGCCAGGCGACGAACTGCGAAAGACCCTGCACCTGACCGGATTCCAAAGCGGATGCGCCCACCTGCGGTTGCTGGTTGAGCACTTCCACACCTTTGATCCCGGCCCGGTCCAGCGCTCGCATCAACGTGCCGTGCCCGGCCGACCCCACGCTGGCCGAGACCTTGGAGCCGGCCAGGTCGCTCAACGTGGTCGCCGACGAACCCGGCGCCACCACCACCATGTTCAGGGCGCCCTTGGGGTTGTAGCCGGTGATGGAGACGATCTCGGTTTTCGCCAGCGGGTTGGCCTGCGTCTTGGAGCCGTTGATCAGCATCGGGTAGTCGCCCATCGAGCCGATGTCGATCTTCTCGGCGAGCATCTGCGCGGTGATCGGCGCGCCGGTGTCGTAATCCTGCCAGCGCACCGCGTATTTGGTGCCGGTGCGGGTGGTGATGTCGGCCAGCCGGCGCTCCAGGTAGCCCTGCGCGCGCAGCAGCGTACCGGCGGTGACGGTGTTGATGGTCTTGGACTGATATCCCACCACCACGTTGACCACACCGGATGATTGCGACAGGGATTCCAGTGAGCAACCGGCGGTGAGCGCGGCGATCGCGATCACGACCGACGCCAGCGCAATGGCGCGTCGTTTCATCAAAGATCCTGGGGTTGAATGCTTTTCAGCGAAGGAGATAGGGCATGTTGACGGTGACGGCGCCGGTGGGACAGCGCGCCGCGCAGGGGCCGCAGTACCAGCACTCGTCGACGTGCATGAAGGCCTTGCCGGTGTCGGGGTTGATGGCCAGCGCATCCAGCGGGCAGACCTCCACGCACAGCGTGCACCCGTCGATACACAGCGACTCGTCGATGGTGACCGGCACGTCGGCGCGGTTGTTGTTGATCAGCGTCATGGGTTGCTCCTCGTCGGCTCGGCTCTAGTTAGGTTGCCGCGCATGGTGATTCGGTCACCGCGCATCCGGATGTACTCCAGGTCGACCGGGGTGCCGTCGGCCAGGCTGGTCAGCCGCTCCAGCATCAGCAGCGCCGCGCCGTCGGGCACCTGCAGCGTGGCCGCCGAGTGCGCGTCGGCCGGGATGGCCTCGAGCGCCAGCGCCGCCGAGCCCAGCCGCTGCCCGCTC
This sequence comes from Mycobacterium sp. 1245852.3, assembly GCF_001669335.1. Classification (NCBI taxonomy): domain Bacteria; kingdom Bacillati; phylum Actinomycetota; class Actinomycetes; order Mycobacteriales; family Mycobacteriaceae; genus Mycobacterium; species Mycobacterium sp. 1245852.3. The sequence continues at coordinate 27,199 of NZ_LZLL01000459.1, forward strand.
ACCTCCTCGATGAGGGAGAACAGGTCGTTGGTTTCCAGCGGATGGTCGAGCACCCGCCGGCCGATGTCCGGGGCGAGGTAGGTGAGGTCAAGGCTGAGCGGCAGATCACCCAGGTAACGCAACCGCTCGACGAACACCGCAGGCTCGCCCGGCTGCAGCCGCAGCCGGCGGGCCACCGACGGCGGCGCGGTGACCGGCATCGCGGCGCGCACCTCGTTGCGGACCTCGCCGAGATCCTTGAACGTCTCCTTCAGGCCCAGCAGCGCGTAGAGGCCGTGGTCGTATTTGCGCTGCGCGACGTGCGTGCCCACCTTCGGCCCGCGGTCGATCAGCCCCTCTTGCTTGAGGACGGCCAGCGCCTCGCGAATGGTGTTGCGCGATACCGAGAATTCGGCGGCCAGCTGCTGTTCGGCGGGCAGGCCCGCCGGATAGGCGTCGGCGTGGATCTGTTGGCGCAGCACGTCGGCGACCCGGCGGGCGCGATTGGCCCGGGAGTCTTGAATATCCCGGCTAGGTACTGGGTGCGCCACGGGAGTCACGCTAACGCAGCTCAGGGCCACTTTTCGGGTCGCCGATGGGCGTCGGTGACGGCCCCCGGGCGTATTGCGCCGGGCGGCGTTCGGGCCCGACCAGCGAAAACCGCCACCCGCCGCGCCATTGCGCCACCTGCGGGAACCCGTCGGCTTTGTGATCCCGGTGAGCAGAACCTGCCATGCCGTCAAACTCCGGATTCCGTGTCGCGCACCGATGGCGGAAGATAACGAGCATGACCGACGTCTCGAAACTCGCGTTGACCAAGGTGCCGGCCGTCACCCTCGGCTTTTGGGTCATCAAGGTGTTGGCGACGACGCTGGGCGAGACGGGCGGCGACACCGTCACGATGACCCTGAATTGGGGCTACGCCGCCGGGGTCGCGATCTTCGGCGTCGCGCTGGTGGCGCTGGTTGCGGCGCAGATCCTGGCCAAGCGGTTCCACGCGGTCCTGTACTGGGCGACGATCGTGGCCTCGACGACGTTCGGCACCGTGCTGGCCGACTTCGCGGACCGCTCGCTCGGCATCGGTTACACGGGCGGATCGCTGCTGCTGCTGGCCTGCCTGCTGGCCACCCTGGGCTGGTGGCGGTGGTCCCAGGGCACCGTATCGGTCAGCACCGTCTCGACGCCCAGAGTGGAGGCCTTCTACTGGGCGACCATCACCTTCTCGCAGACGCTGGGCACCGCGCTCGGCGATTGGCTGGCCGACACCCGCGATCTCGGTTACGAACGCGGCGCGCTGGTGTTCGCGGTCGGCCTGGCGGCGGTCGCCGCCCTGTACTTCTGGACCTCCATTTCCCGCGTCACCTTGTTCTGGGTCGCGTTCATCCTCACCCGGCCGCTGGGGGCGACGGTGGGTGACTTCATCGACAAGCCCGTCGCCGACGGCGGCCTGGCGTGGAGCCGCCCGCTGGCCTCCGCGGTGATCGCGGCGCTCATCGCGGTGTTGCTGGTCATCATCCCGCAGCGCCCCGGCCGGCACCCCGGCCAGCCCAAAGACGATGCGCCGGAAGCCGATCCGGCCGGCGGCGCCGAGCACTCGGACCGCGACGCGCGCTGACCGGCCGGTCCGGCGCCAGCGCTCAGCGAGAAGTTAACTCCGAAACCGGGCGCCACCCGCGGCAATGACGCCGGCCCGAGCCGGCTCTCAACGATTTCACAGCGCTTCGGCCGTAGCGTGGCAAAGATCGGTGATCACGGCGTACAAAGGAGCGGGGATGCCACCCGGCACGCGCCAGCTTGCAGGCACGCCCGTGATGATGCTTCCCCCAATGGGTTTGCGGGAGCGTCGCATTGAGGAATGCCCGACCATGTGGTTCAACCGCGACTTCTTCGAACGACCGTGGCCCGACTGGGCAATCGACGTCGACGTCGAGCGCCTGACGACGTTCTTCAGCCACACCACTCCCGGTGAGACCCTCGTCGGCCACCCGGTGCGCATCACGCTGCGAAGCGCCGGCGCCGTGTGGGTGGCGACCAACCGGTTCTGCCGCATGGGCGGCCCGTTCGCCGAGGTGCTGATCGAGGCTCGCTGGCCCGACTGAGGCCGGGTCCGGCCCTCGACGTAGCGTTGACACATGAGAGTCCTGCTCGTCGAGGATGAACCACGGCTGTCCGCGACCGTGACCAGGGGGCTCAAGGCGGAGGGGTTCGTCGTGGTGGCCGTCGGCAACGGTGTCGACGGGCTGCGGGAAGCCACCGAAAACGCTTTTGACGTAATCGTTCTCGACATCATGCTGCCCGGCCTCAGCGGTTATGAGGTGCTGCGGCGGATGCGGTCGCACAACGTGTGGACGCCGGTGCTCATGCTCACCGCCAAGGACGGCGAATACGACGAGACCGATGCGTTCGATCTGGGTGCCGATGACTATCTGACCAAGCCGTTCTCGTTCCGGGTGCTGGTGGCGCGACTGCGGGCGCTGGTTCGCCGCGGCGCACCGGCGCGGCCGGTGGTGCTCAAAGCCGGGTCGCTGGCGCTCGATCCCGCCCGGCACACGGTGAAACGGGGCTCGACGCCGATCGCGTTGACTCCCCGCGAGTACGGCGTGCTCGAGTACATGATGCGCAACATGGACGTGGTGGTGACCAAGGCCGAGATCCTGCAGAACGTCTGGGATGCCCACCATCACGGCCCGGACAACGTCGTCGAGGTCTATGTGGGCTACCTGCGCCGCAAGATTGATGTTCCCTTCGGTACCAACACCATCGAGACGATCCGGGGCGTCGGCTACCGGTTGCTGTGCTGAGACCCCTGCCGCGGCAACGTCACAACCATCGTGGTTCCCCCGTACGGCGGGTCGTCGATGGCGACCGTGCCCCCGTGGGCGGTGACGACCTCGGTGACGATCGCCAGGCCCAGCCCGGTCCCACCCCCGCTGCGGGCCCGGTCGGAGTCCAGGCGCACGAAACGTTCGAACACCCGGTCGCGGTCGGCGGGGGCGATTCCGGGGCCGTCATCGCTGACGGTCAGGATCGCCGTCGCGTCATCGCCGCGGACTTCGATGGCGACACACGAAATCGCATGTCGCACAGCATTTTCGACGAGGTTGCGGATCATCCGCGACATCGCCACCGGGTCGGCGTCCAGGCGCACCGGACGGAGATCGGTGTGGATCACGCACCGTGCGTCGCGCCGGGCCCGGTCGGCCTCGGCCCGCGCGAGGTCGTCGAGGGCCACCGGCTCCTTGCGCCGCAGCAGCCGCTGCTCGTCCGCGCGGGCCAGCAGCAGCAGGTCTTCGATCAGCGTGTGCATGCGCTGCGCCTCGGGCAGCAACGTATTGACCGCCAGCTCGGCGTCGAGCAGGTCGGGATGGGCCTCGGCCACTTCCAGCCCGGAGATGATGGTGGCCAGCGGGCTGCGCAGCTCGTGGGAGGCGTCGCCGACGAAGCGTTGCTGCGCGCGGTGACCCGCTTCCAGCCGCGAGAGCATCTCATTCATGGTGACGGCCAGGGCCGCGATCTCGTCGTGGCTGTCGGGGACCGGAACCCGCTCGGCCAGATCGGACGTCGAGATGTCGGCCACCCTGGTCCGGATCGCGTCCACCGACTGCAGCGAGCGGCGCACCAGCCAGTAGGTCGCCCCCGCCACCACCGCGACAATCACCGGCGCGCTGCAGGCCAACAGGATCGCCAGGGCCCGCGCGGTCCCCTCGACCGCCTCGCTGCCCCCGCCCACCAGCACCGT